>DASZWE010000297.1:0-10652 GCA_035546735.1 Puia sp. | reverse complement strand
CGCTTCGGACCCAGCGAAAGGGGGAGCTGAGACTGCAAGTGAGCCTATCTACGCCTGCGACGCAGCTGGACAAGCTGATCGGAGGGCTTAAGGAGATATTGAAGAAGGATCGGATAGAGTCGAGCACGGCTTTTATGAATGATATAACAGCGACCGCTTTTTTGATCAACGTGGATTATTTTACGGCGCCTGTTACGCAGGATCAGTTCAATGATGTCAAGCAGGAGGTGAACCTGGATGCGTTGCGGCTGTTGGAGACGTTGAAGATCGATGTTGCGGGGGCCACTACCACGGTGACGATCAGTGGTGGGACGGGGACCGCTGGCGACGGCCAGGCCTAGTGCTGTTGGTGAGACTGCTGCCGGACGACCTGGCGGCGGCCAGGCCTAGTGCTGTCGGTGAGACTGTTGCCAGACCTGCCAGACCGCCTTAGTGTTCCTTCAGTACGGCGGCCAGTTCCTTTTCCCAGGGGCTGTATTTGTCTTTTGGCTGGATCCTCCCTATTTCTTTCCCATTCTTCAAGATGATGAAAGTCGGTATGGAATTGATGTGCATGGTCTCCGTGAGGTGGTGGAGCGTTTTCTTTTCCTGATCCACTCCGACCAGGGTGATCTGGTCCGGCCGGATGGAAGCTGCGTCCATCAGGGAGTAGAATCTTGGGAGGATGTATTGGGCGTCTTCGTTCCAGGTGGCGGTGAAGACAAGGAATCGTACTTGTTCCGTCCTGGTACGGACCAGGGTTGTCAGGGCTGCATCGGGGGCATAAGCGCAGCGGTTCTGATGAAACCAGGAAAAGGCCGCATCTTTTTCCAGCATGTCCCGGCTGATGAGTCCTTTCAATATCTTCTGGGTGCCGTCACTGGTGACGGTGCATTCGGATTCGGCCCGGGTAAGTATTCCGAGGCCTATGATGATCGCGATGAGTAGAATGTGTTTCATAATGATCTAAGGTTTTATATATGTGTCGTCTGTCCTTCGGATGAAACGCGTTTCGCGTTTCATAGCTGCGCCTTCAGTTCCAGGAGGAAGGCTTTGATCTGTTGTAATCGTTGGATGGCTTCGAATCGTTGTTCCGCCTTTTTGTTCTTACGGAGGAATTCCTTGGCGCCTTCGATGGTGTATTTCCGTTGGCGCAGGAGGTGATAGATCAGGTGCAGGTTCTTGATATCCACTGGTCTGAAATACCTGTCGCCTTTTCTATTCTTCCGGGGTTGCAGGATGCTGAATTCTGTTTCCCAGAATCGGAGGAGGGATTGGTTGACCCGGAACATCCCGGCTACTTCTCCCATGGTGTAGTATTGCTTGCTGAACAGCACTTCGTCTGCGGGTATATCGATCAGGTCGGCTTCTGCCGCCACTTCTTTCAGGGATTTACGGCCTCTTTTGGATTTGATCTTTTCTGCCGGGGCCGGTTTTGCTTTTGCTGTGGCGGGCCGGGGGCTGGATCTTTTGGGGAGGGGCTCTTCTTCAGCCGGGGCGGGCTCCCGGGACGCTTCAGCCGAGGTCGCTGCCTCTTCAACCAGCGGCGGTTCGGGGGAGACTTCTGCTACATGCGGGTCGTATGCTTCTTCGGCCAATGCCGGTTCAGAGGTCTCTTCAACGAAGGTTGGGTCTGGCGCTTCTTCGGCCAATGCCGGGTCCGGTGCAGCTTCAGCCAATGCTGATTCTGGCGCCTCTTCGGCCAACGCCGGTTTCGGTGCAGCTTCCCGGAAGGCCGGGTCCTGTACCTCCTCAAAAAGGGTCCGTTCCGGCGCCTTTTCCACGGGAGCCGGTATTTCCGCCTTGACGACGGGCAGGTCTACATCACCGAGTGGAATGGAGGTTTGTACAAATACCTGCTCAGGGGTTTTGACCGGAGCCGGAAAGGGCGGTGTTAGGGCCTTTGCAGGGTCAGTAGTGGCCATGATCCCGGATCCTGTTAGGGGGGTGGCGTGTTGTTCGGTCTGTTCGGGCGACCGTTTTAATGATTTTATCCGGACTACCACACCTGCGCGGCGGCCTTCTTCCCGAACCACATGCTCTTGTTCTTTCGACAGTACCAGGGCATTATTTTCTTCTCCCTGATGAGCAGACAAGCCATTTTTTGGCGGAGCCTGCGGCTCTGCCTCCATGGGAAAATTGAATGCCATCTGGGAGAATTCTTTCTTCATTGGGGGAGTCTGGTCAAAAATCGTTCCTTTATTGGTTGGGTCCCTGGCCGGTGGTCTGACCTTCGGTGCACGGACCCGTCGTCCGTGCTGTGAAGATACGCAGGATTAGTCAAAACTTTGGTTACTGGATGCGGCTAACTTCAACAGCCTGTCATATTGTTCGGGGGTGATATCATTATAAAAATAATATACGGGGTCCACGGGATCGCCGTTGCGGTGTACCTCATAATGGCAGTGTGGGCCCGTGCTCTTGCCGGTGCTACCGACCCAGCCGATGATCTCGCCTCTTTTTACGTGCTCCCCGGGTTTGACTTTTACCCTGAACATATGGCCATAAAGGGTGGCATAACCGTAGCCATGGTTGATGACGACGTGGTTCCCATAGCCGTTGCCCGTATTGCCGGCTACCTCTACCGTTCCGTTGGCGGTGGCATAGATGGGGGTGCCCTGGGGGGCGGCGAAGTCAAGTCCCGCGTGGAACTTGGTGGTCTTATAGACAGGGTCTATCCGATAGCCAAAGCCCGAGGCTATGCGGCTGAGGTCCTTGTTGCTGACGGGCTGAATGGCCGGCGTACAAGCCAGCAGCTGTTCCTTATTCTTGATAAAATTGTCGATCTGGGCATAGGACTTGGACTGGTTGATGATACGGGCGCTGAGCTTGTCGAGGGTCGAGGCGATGGATGTATATAAATTTTCCTGATCCATGCCTTGTACCAGCTTGATTTCCAACTCTTGTTGAGCGGCTTTGGCCCGCGCGCTGTCGGGAATGGGGGCTGCTTCGAAGATGGCCCGGTAGACATTATTGTCTCTTTTTTCCAGTTCCGTCATCTGTTCCTGCAGTTTTTGAACCTTGTCGTTGAGGACATAGTAATTGTCCTTGAGGGTTTCGTTGCGCTGCATCAGCCTTTTTTCGTTGGCGGAAGGGAAGTACTTATAGGCCAGGGACACCAGGATCAGGGCCGTCACCACGGCTGCCGACATAAAACCCAATACGCGCAGCAGGGTCACCCGCAGGGGAGTCTCCAGTTTTTCATACCGGAGGGTATTGGTGTTATAGTAGTACTTGATCTTCTTCATCAGCGTCAGCCAGCCGGCATGAGACAACGGTAAAACAGCTTGATTTAGTGTACATTTGCACTGCCCAAGCTTAACCAGGCGTACAAATATAATTGGTGAAGACCAAATAAAATCAAAAGTTTGTCCCGTTTATGATGACCAGTGCTGAAATAAGATCGAAATTCCTGGATTTTTTCACATCGAAAGGCCATACTATTGTCCCGTCCGCCCCCATCGTTGTAAAGAACGATCCCACCCTGCTGTTCACCAATGCAGGGATGAACCAGTTCAAGGATTTTTTTTTAGGGAATAGGGTGCCGCCCTATTCCCGGGTCGCCGATACCCAGAAATGTCTCCGGGTCAGCGGCAAGCACAATGACCTGGAAGAGGTGGGTGTCGATACCTATCATCATACGATGTTCGAGATGCTGGGTAACTGGAGCTTTGGGGATTATTTCAAGGCGGAGGCCATTGCCTGGAGCTGGGAGCTGCTGACAGGCGTTTATGGCATTCCCAAGGACAGGCTGTATGTCACCGTTTTTGAAGGGGACGCTAAAGAGAACCTGCCTCGGGATACGGAAGCCTATGATGAATGGAAAAAATGGATCACCGAGGAAAGGATCCTCATGGGCAATAAGAAAGATAATTTCTGGGAGATGGGGGATACGGGTCCCTGTGGTCCCTGTACGGAGATACATGTGGATTGCCGGCCCGATGCGGAGGGTAATGCGATCAGCGGAGCGTCCCTGGTAAACAAGGACCATCCCCAGGTGATCGAGATATGGAATAATGTCTTTATACAGTTCAACCGGATGAAGGATGCCCGTCTGCAACCCCTTCCTGCCCGGCATGTGGATACGGGTATGGGACTGGAGCGGCTGGTAAGGGTGTTACAGGGCAAGACTTCCAACTATGATACGGACATTTTCACAGGTACTATTTCCGCGGTGGAAAAGATCGTTCGGAAGGAATATGGCAACACCGACAGCAGGCGGGATGTAGCTTTTCGGGTATTGGCGGATCATATCCGCGCCATTTCATTTACCATTGCCGATGGGCAATTGCCATCCAATACAGGGGCTGGTTATGTGATCCGTCGCATCCTGCGTCGCGCCGTACGGTATTATTACTCTTACCTGGATCATAAGCAGCCGTTGCTCTTTCAGCTGGTGCCGCTGCTGGCAGGGCAGTTCGAGAAAGTATTCCCCGAATTGTATAAGCAGGCGGACCTGGTGGCTAAGGTCATCAGGGAGGAGGAGGATGCTTTCCTTCGGACGCTGGACAAAGGATTAAAGAAGATGGAGGACATCATAGCCGCTCCTACGAACGGCATCATCGACGGAAAGGCTGCTTTTGAGCTGTACGACACGTATGGCTTCCCCATCGACCTGACCCGGCTCATTGCAGGCGAGAACAATCTTACGGTGGACGAGAAGGGTTTTGAAAGGGAAATGCAGCAGCAAAAGGACCGCAGCCGGGCTGCTACGACACTGGACACCGAGGACTGGGTTGTATTGGAAGACAATCCCCTGTCGGAGTTTGTGGGATACGATATGCTGGAGACAAAGACCCGTATCGTAAAATACCGTAAGATAAAGGCCAAGGGTAAAGAGTCCTGGCAGCTGGTACTGGAAGCGACGCCTTTTTATGCGGAGAGCGGCGGCCAGGTTGGAGATACCGGTGTGATCGAAGCCGGTGGCGAAACTGTCACTGTCCTTGACACGAAAAAAGAGAATGCCCTTATCATACAGTTCACGGACAAGTTGCCTGCACAGCTCCAGGGAGATGTCGTTGCCAGGGTGGACAGGACGCGGCGGAAGGCGACGGAGATACATCACTCCGCTACGCATCTGCTGCATGCCGCGCTGCGTATGGTGCTGGGGACGCATGTGGCGCAGAAGGGGTCGCTGGTGAATGATGAGCAGCTGCGTTTTGATTTCTCCCATTTCGCCAAAATGACGGAGGAGGAGATCATAAAAGTGGAAGAGCTGGTAAATGCCCGGATCCGGGAGAACATTCCCGTGGTCATAAAGGAAATGTCCAAGGATGAAGCGTTGAAGCTGGGGGCCATGGCACTATTCGGGGAAAAGTATGGTGATGTGGTGCGGGTGGTGATCATCGACCCTTCGTATTCGGTGGAGCTCTGCGGAGGCACGCATGTGGGTGCGACGGGAGAGCTGGGGATCTTTAAAATACGTCATGAGAGCGCTGTGGCGGCTGGGGTTCGCCGGATAGAGGCTGTCAGCGGAAGGGCTGCGGAAATATTCGTCCAGGAGCAGTTTGCCTTGGTGCGTGGTGTACGGGAGGCGTTGAAGAGCCCGAAGGAGCTGAACAAGGCGGTAGAAGTATTGGTAGCGGAGAATGCGGAGCAGAAGAAGAAATTGGAGAAGGCGGAGGCGAAGCAAATAAAAGATATTGCAGCCGCGCTGATAAACGAAGTTCAGGATATAAACGGAATTAAGTTTATTGGAAAGGTAGTCGGGTTGGAGAATGTTGACCAATTGAAAAAATTGGCTTTGGAGTTAAAATCGAAGGTTAAGCATTCTTTTTTTGCTTTGGGGGCCAGGTCGGAAGGCAAGGCTTTTTTTGTGCTGTCTACGGAAAAGGAATTGGTTGAAAGAAAGCTTATAAATACAAATGCAATATTTGATGCTGTAAAGAGTTCATTTGACGGTAAAGGAGGCGGAAAGGAATTGATCAGCAGTACGGGAACAAAACCTGAGGGATTGGAAGAAGCGATAAAAACTACCCGGTCGATGCTTACAACAATTTATAAGCAGGAACTCAGTGACTTTCTGAATAGAAGCTAGTGTGAAGATTATATAATTTGTTCTTTTTTCTGATAAAGAAGAACCGCAGCAAGGACCTTTTGAATTAAATGCTGAAGTGAGAAAGGTAACGTCTTTCCTTTCTCAGTATAAAGCCAAGAAAAAAGCTTCAACAAAAAAATAGACTCTTCAATGTCTTAGCATACAGCCTATTTATGGAAGGACTTCCTCAACCCAATCCCGAGCTTCTTCTGGACCTGGTAAAAATGAAAATGCCTTTTGGCAAATACAAGGATACTGTCCTTTGTGACCTTCCCATATCTTACCTGGAATGGTTCCACCGGGAGGGATTTCCCAAAGGAAAGCTCGGTATGTTGTTGGGAACCATGTATGAGATAAAGATCAATGGGTTGGAGAAACTGCTTCAGCCGCTGAAAAAAAATCTATAGGTTCTCTTGTATTAAATGTCTTTTTAATGGCGAAGAGGAACCTAGCCTACTAAATGCTATCACCTGGCAGTGAGTCTGGCCATTCATCTCTCTTTGTGGATTAGGCACAATTAATGTAGGTTTGTAAGGCACCCAAATCATGTGTATGGCGCCTTATCTTTCGAACCCTCTATTCGAGGAGGCTGTCGACGCTCTTATTGCCGGTGATGCGCCGGCGTTGCAAGCTATGCTCCGGGATACGCCGGAATTGGTCAGCGCCCGATCGGCACGCCCTCATCACGCGACATTGTTACATTATATCGGTACGAATGGGGTGGAGGACGAACGTCAAAGATATCCGCCCAATGCAGTAGAAATGCTGAAGCTATTACTGGCAGCGGGTGCGGAGGTTGATGCCGAAGCGGATCTCTATGGTGGCGGCGCTACTACGCTTGGTCTGGTAGCCACCAGCATCCATCCTTGCAGAGCAGGTATCATGATCCCGCTATTGGAGACGCTGTTGGAGGCAGGCGCCTCTATCGAGCATCCCCGGAGTGGTGGTAATGGTCAGTTAGCTGTCAATGCCTGTCTGCACAATGGACGTCCGGAAGCGGCGGACTTTCTCGTACGCAAGGGGGCTACCTTAGACCTCGAAGCAGCGGCGGGTACAGGGCGGCTGGAGGTTGTAAAGACCTATTTTAAGGAGGATGGTTCCCTGAAAGATACAGCAACGAGGGCCCAGCTGGAATATGGTTTTGCCTGGGCTTGTGAGTTTGGGCATACTGCCGTGGTGGATTATTTGTTGGACAGAGGTGTCGATATTAACAGACAGGTGGACGGCGTCAGCGGATTGCATTGGGCCATTTTAGGAGGGCATATGGATACCATTCAACTACTGATCCGCCGGGGCGCTGACCTGTATGCAAAGAATATATATGATGGCGATGCCGTAAGTACGGCTGAATGGGCATCCAGAAACAGTGATCCTGTATATCGCTGGCCGGAAGAAAAAGTTGATTATGAGGAAATCATCCGGGTGCTGAAGGAGGCGGGGCAAAAGGGTGAGGCAGGCGGGGCTTTTTCCCGACTTTAACATTTTCTAAAATCCGAAAAATTTCGTATTTCAGAAAAAACAGTATATTTGATCTACGAAAGTAAACGTAGATCATTCAATTTTAAAAAACGCAATGATGAAAGCATATCTCCTTAAGACCGCCGGACTCGCAGCGTTGGCGCTGCTGTTGCGCACTTCCGGTTTTGCGCAGGACCAGGTTGATGATGATAAGGACACCGCCAGGCTTGGGGGCCATGACGAGATCGTTATCAAACATAAGGGTGACAAGGACGCCAAGGTAGTTATAGAGATCAAGGGGAACCAGGTCTATATCAATGGCAAGCCGGCCAATGACTACAGCGACGATAATATATCGGTGCATAAAAAGAAAGAATTCATGGTAAATGGCCAGACCTTTACCTGGTCGGGAGATGGCGACTTTCCCGGTATTGCCGTTGCTCCTTCCCCATTCCGCAGACATGGGGGTACAATGAGCATCGATGGGGATGTATGGTCCGGGAGCTCCAACAGGGCTTTTTTGGGTGTGACGACGGAATCGGTGACCAGGGATGGAGAAAAAGGGGCGGAGATACGTGAAATATCCAAGGGCAGCGCGGCATTCAAGGCGGGTCTTAAACAAGGGGACGTCATTACCCGTGTGGATGAAATAAAGGTCGAGGGGCCTCAATCGCTGGCGGATGCTATTCATAAATACAAACCCGAGGATAAGATCACGCTCACGTTCAAGCGGGATGGTAAAGAGCAAAAGATGACGATACCGCTGGGCAAGGCGCCGGGCGCTACCGTGGGCTCTTTATATAAGATGCCGAACATGAACTTCAACTTTGATAATGGGTCGGGGGCGTATAATTATCCGGGAGCTCCCCGCGTCTATGGGTATTCCTATGGCGCCAAGCCGCGTTTGGGTATCAAGGCCCAGGATACGGAAGACGGCAAGGGTGTAAAAGTGCTGGAGGTGGGTGACGAGAGTGCTGCTGAAAAGGCCGGTATGGAAGAAGGGGATATCATCACCAAATTTGACGGCAAGGATGTCAACAGCGCTACCGACCTGGCGGAATTGGCACGTGCCAGCAAAGACAAGCCCTCTATCAAGGTCAGCATTATCCGGGATGGTAAGACAAAGGAGATCGATATAAAGATACCCAGGAAGCTGAAAACAGCGGACCTATAAGATAATAAGCCGCCTCATGGCGGGTAGTCATGAAGCTCCTTGCAGGGAGCTTTTTTCATTTGCACACACGCGCAATACTGGCGTGGCGGGGAGGCGGCAGCTGGTCTGTTCTTCCGGAATAGTACATCCGTCCGGCATCTTCAGGCTCCAGCATGGCTACGGAGGAGAATCCGCGGGAAATAAGTTTTTCCTTCAGCTCTTCCGGGCTAAAGAAGGTCTGCCAGGGTTCACCCAGCTCAGCGGCGCGCTCGCTCAGGGGATGATGATCCCGCTGCTGGGTAAAGGTGAGCACCATTTCGCTGCCGGCCGGGAGTGAGATCATCCAGTCGAATACCGCATCGATGGCTTCCATGCTGAGATATACCAGGACGCCCAGCCAGGAGATAAAGCAGGGGCGGGTAGGGTCAAATGGCTGTTCGCGGAGGGCTTCCGCGATGCTGGTGTGCTCAAAATCTATCGGAGTAAAGAACAGGTTATCGGGAGTCTTGCATCCCGCCCGGTGCAGCAGCAGTCTTTTTTGTTCCTGTGTGGCCGGGTGATCCATTTCGAAAATGCGTAGCGCTTCCAATCCCGGCGTTTGCCGCCAGGCATAGGTATCCAATCCGGCGCCCAACAATATGTATTGACGGACCCCTCGCCTGTAGGCGGAGGCAAGACAATCTTCCGCAAAGCGGCTGCGAAGCAGGACATGGGATCGCAATCCTATGCTACCAGCGGTTTGGAAGCGGCCCGGGTCCTTGCGCAGCTGCTCTTCAAAGGCGGGTCCCAGCAGCCGCAGGATCACCGGGTCATTCAACAGCCTGGGCTCTCCGTCGAGGACCTGGTGCGCTGCCCGAAGACTGGCGACCCCCAGGGAGGTAGCGCTGCTTTTATTCTTTTCCATGTACCTGATTTAGTGCAGGCTATGGGTTTCTAAACAAAGTACCCGTCGCCTGCACAGGGTTAATGATGGGCCTTCGGCCAGGATGCCTGTGGCATCTTTCGCGGTCTCAAGTTACACCAACGATCCAAGCTGTCAATGGCCTGGCAGATTTCTTATCAATTGTTAAATGGGAGGGGAAATACCCCCTGAATATGGTAAATTTGCCGGAAATATCGAGTAACCACGAAGTGCTCATGGACACCGTTGAAAAGACAAATAAAATTGTGAATAATTACGATGCATATGAGGTAGTTATAGGCCTGGAAGTACATGCGCAGCTCCTGACCCGTACCAAATTGTTCTGTGGCGACAGCGCTGCTTTTGGGGGCGAGCCGAATACCCATGTGAGTCCCGTGACCCTGGGGCTGCCCGGCGCCCTGCCCAAGCTGAACAGGACGGCGGTAGCGTTTGCCATCAGGATGGGTCTCGCCTGCCATTGTGAGATAGAGCGGAATAACTATTTCGCCCGGAAGAACTATTTCTACCCGGACCTCCCCAAAGGATACCAGATATCACAGCATACTACCCCTGTCTGCAAGGGTGGGTTTGTTCGTATCCGCACGTCCGAGGGTGAGAGGGATATACAGCTGAACCGTATCCATCTTGAAGAAGATGCCGGTAAGAGCATGCATGACGTCGATGCGGAAAATACCTGTGTGGATTATAACCGGGCAGGCGTGCCGTTGATAGAGATCGTCACGGAGCCGGACCTGCGCAGTGGCGACGAGGCGTATGCCTATCTCACCGAGCTGCGCAAGATCGTACGCTACCTGGGTATCTGTGATGGAAATATGGAGGAAGGCAGCATGCGTTGTGACGCCAACGTCTCCATTCGTCTGAAAGGAGCTACTGCATTAGGGGTGAAAGCAGAGGTAAAGAACCTGAACTCTATCCGCAACGTAAAAAAGGCCATCGAGTTCGAAGCCCGGCGCATGATGGACCTGGCGGAACAGGGTATTCCCATACAGCAGGAGACACGCAGCTTCGATGCCGGCAATGGCACCACCTTCTCCTTGCGTAGCAAGGAGGAAGCCAATGATTACCGTTATTTCGCCGACCCCGATCTCCCACCCTTCCAGGTA
>DASZWE010000296.1:0-4276 GCA_035546735.1 Puia sp. | reverse complement strand
AGAGATGACAGCCCAGCCTCCCGATGCCATAGGCCAGCATCATGCCCGGACTGCCGATGTCCGCCGCAGTGGCGAACCGAATACCATGACGGGCGGCAATGATAAAATAAGTGGTTGACCCGACGATCAGGGCGCCATAATAGTTGAGACCGTTGTAAGCAAACAGTTGTGGTTGTTCGAGGCTGCTGAAAAAAGCCGCACCTATAAGACCCATGATACCACATACTATCAGCATTTTATCCATCAGCCGTTTTGGATGGTCGACGACCTGCCGCCTTTTGAGCTCAAGCAGGAAAGTATAATAGGCCGCGCTGAAAGCCAATGCCACAAACACTCCGAGGGTGGGTATGGGAAGACGAAGATGTATGAGATGACCTATCGTTGGAAACATGCGGCGGAAAATATTTTTTTCAAAATGCTTGCTAAAACGTTTTTTCTTTCTACTTTTATGTCGGGTTCCGTCCTCACAGGCCCTACCGTGAGCGGGACCAGGCCACCAGGCCACGTTTGTTTGCGTATGCGAGATATCCCATAAAGGCGCAATACTTTCCGGCGAATTTATTCAGACATTCTCACACACCGCAAGTTCTACCTGATTTTTTCGAATTATTCTTTTTGATGGACCTGTCCTATTCGGGCATCCTGCATTTCTGGCTAACGGAGATGTGCAGGTGCATGTCTTGTCCATAAAATTATTTAAAATGACAACCAAACTATTGCTTCCATTGATACTGCTGGGTGCTGCCATGGCGATACTCCCCGCCTGCAGCAAGACTGGTTTCCTCGACCAGACGGTGACCACCAGCCTCAATGAGACGTCCACCTTCACGGACAGCGCCAATGCCATGGCCTTCCTGAACAATATTTATTCGGCTGCGGGGTTTGCGTCGGACCCCCGGCGATTCAACGGCGGGTCTTATGCTGCGGGGCTCGAAGCTGCCTGTGACGAGGCGGAAGGTCCCAACGCCTCCAGCTCCAACGGCTTTATTCAATTTGCTACCGGCACCGTCAACCCATCCGTCGTGCCGGACGATGCCTGGAGCATTCCCTATTCCAACATCCGGGCGGTGAATCAGCTGCTGCGCAATATGTACCGTGTGCCGTTCGCGACCAGCGTCAAGCAGCAGGCTGTAGCGGAAGCCCGCTTCCTCCGGGCCTGGTATTATACCATGCTGCTGGAACATTATGGCGGGGTGCCGCTGATAGGGGACACGGTATATGCCGCCACCGACAAGATCGACGCCACCCGGCGGTCATTCCGCTCTTGTGTGGATTATATCCTTTCCGAATGCGATGCGGCCGCGGATGTACTCCCGATGGTACAGACGGGAGCGCAATGGGGCAGGGCCTGTAAAGGCGCCTGTCTGGCCCTCAAAGCAAGAGTGCTGCTCTTTGCCGCCAGCCCTCTTTTCAACAACGGCGGTATGGCGCAGGGCACGGCTGGACTGGATTCCATCGTGGCTTATCCGGACAGCGATCCCAACCGCTGGCAGCTGGCTGCCGATGCAGCCAGGGCGGTCATTGCCACCCATGCCTTCAACTTATATGTAGACAGCACGTCCGTCCCCGGCGAATTGGGCTATGGGTTCCAGCATGTCTTTATCGAGCGGGCCAACAACCCCGAATACATTTTCTCACACATGATGGGGGAGAACAAATACCTGGAGTCCCTGTGGGATGTTCCCTCGCGTGGTGGAAGTAATGGCGCCTTCGCCTACCAGGAGATGGTGGATGCCTTTCCCATGAGCAATGGTCTTGCCATCACGGACCCCGCCAGCGGCTATGATCCCAACAACCCCTATCAGGACCGTGATCCCCGGCTGGGATATACGATCATCCACGACTCTACGCTGCGGCCTGTCTTTGGCGCCAACCAGCCCGCGCCCGTGCTGCTGTACATGAACACCAGCGTGAATCCGCCCGTGGCCGCCAGCGGCGACGCCGTCTACAAAGGCACGCCCACGGGTCTGTATATCTATAAGATGATGGACCCCACCCTCATCAACAACAGTCTCGGCACCACTACGCGCTGTCTCCCGCTGATGCGCTACGCCGAGATACTCCTCAATTTCGCCGAGGCTACCAATGAAGCCAGCGGTCCTACGACCGAGGTCTATCAGGCCGTCGAAGCCATCCGGCAACGGGCAGGTCTGCGGCCTTATCAGCTGCCCACGGGTCTGACACAGGACCAGATGCGGGAAGCGATCCA
Source organism: Puia sp. (assembly GCA_035546735.1). GTDB lineage: Bacteria > Bacteroidota > Bacteroidia > Chitinophagales > Chitinophagaceae > Puia. Next base: position 2,067 of record DASZWE010000296.1, on the reverse strand, counting down.
TACGGAACGGAGGCTGGAGCTGGCGTATGAAGGTTTCCGCTTCTTCGACGTACGCCGCTGGCTCATCGCGGAGCAGACGGACAATCTGCAAATGCATGGGATGGAAGTGGACAGGGGCGCCACCGTTGTATACAAACCTTTCAACGTCCGGAAGCATCAATTTACAAAAGCCATGTATCTCTGGCCGATCCCCCTGAAGGAGATCGCCAAGTCGCCGGAGCTGCAACAAAATCCCCTCTACTGATATGAAACAGCTATTTCTTGCCATCATACTGATTGCGTTTGCCGCCTGCAAGCCTGAGCGCATGGCCATCCCTTCCGAGCCAATGAAGGATATCAACGGCAACTGGCAGATCATCAAGGCCACCCGCAACGGGACGGACCTCACCACACGATTCAAATTCACCCAGTTCAGGATACATTTTACGGACAGCACCTATACCATCGACAGCCTGGTGCCCTTCATCGTCAGCAAGAGCGGCCGGTGGGCCTTCGACGACCCGCACTATCCCTTCAGCCTGAGCTTCACGGCTACGGACAGCGCCACGAAATCGTCACCCCTGCTCTATCCCGTTGTGGGAGGACAACGTAACATCATCATCACTTTCAGCCCCGGCTGCACCAGCAATGCGTATCAGTATACATTACAGAAAGTGAATTAAAAACAAGATCAAACATGAAAACAATATATTTTTCCAACATACTTAGGTGGTTGAAAGCACATCCCAGCTACTACTGGAAGGCGCCCGGCATCATCCTGCTGCTGGTCATCGCCAGCTGTAGCATCACGATCGATAGCGTCGTGCAGCCCGGTAGCGTCAACGGGGGTGATATACTTCCTGTGACCCTGAATGTCACCATTCAAACCAACCAGGGCCAGACCTCTAAGTTCATGGTAGCCGTCCTCGTGCCGAAGATATGGAAGGCCAGTCAGAATACGACGATCACCTTTACCAGCGACATCACATCCGGCGATCAGCCGATGACGGTCATACCCGCAGGTACGCCTGCCCCTAATGGTAATGGACTGGATTGGCCCACCTACCTGGTCAATAAGATCGGGAATGGAGGCAACCTGCTGAACGACTACGAATGGGTGGCCTTTTATTCCAACGCCGCCTACGCCATAGGAGGCAATGTCACCGTACACGCCACCGTGAGCATCAAGATAAAGACCAGTCCGGATAATCTCCTGTTCAAGCTGGGCTATTGCGTGGCGGAAAGTACCGACGGACTCAGCGACCCTCAATATTATAATTCCAATTTCCCCGGCTGCTTCGCGGTCAACGGCACGGGCGACCTTATCGACTTCTGTAACCCGCAGCTGGCCGTTATCGATCCGAGAACCTCACAGGACAACGACATCATCACCATCACCTTCGACGGAGGCGTCACGATGACACTGTTGAACAACGCTCCCCAGGTCTATCTCTGCGCCAAGGGCTATCTCACGAATGGGGACAGCGTCTCCGTATGTGCGCAGACGACGGATACGGAAATGAGAAACCTGGGTCTGAACAGATGGCAGAAAGATCTCTGGCCAAGGGGTTATTTCCATCTGAGCGATGACCAGCACCTTGCCCGGCTGTCCTATTTTTTCACCGATGCATCCGGAACGGTGATGGTGGGATACGGTGGAGGTTCCGATCCTTTTACCTATACTTTTAAATGCCAATAACTGCTAAATGAATTTTATGAATTATTTCTTCATCATACGACGGCCCCTGTTCCTGCTCCTGCTGTTGGTGACCGCGGCCGGGTACGGGCAGACGCCTTCTGTCAGCGGTACTGTGCTGGACGATTATGGCCATCCTCTCGGTGGCGTCATCATTCATGTCAAAGGGCGGAACGCCACTGTCTTCTCCGGAGCAGACGGTACTTTTCACATCGATGCAGCTGCCGGCGGCAAGCTGGTATTCGAGCATCCCCGCTATGAAGTGCGGGAATGGAGGGTCAGAGGTGGACAACCTACCATAACGATGGCGGAACGTCCCTTGCATCAGCCGGTGAAGATGGCCCCCGAGGGCGACACGATCTATTTACAGCTGATGAAACCAGAACGGATAG
>DASZWE010000295.1:0-6230 GCA_035546735.1 Puia sp. | reverse complement strand
CGGTCGTTTCACGGACGAATTTCCTGGCGGTTGACAATTGATGTGTTTTTTGAATTTCTAACTATTTCCTTTCTCGTTATTTTACAGCGTATTTATATCATTCCAGGGCAGTATCGTAATTCCGTTGCTTCGTTTTTGTATTTGATCTCCGCCGTAAACAACAGCTCCTTCTGTGGGTGCCGGTAATTTTGCTCCAGAAATCGAAGTTCTTAAAATAGTCCGACGTAACGGTTTTGCCCGATTTGATCTCTACTGGGTACAAACTGGTTCCTTTGTCAATTACAATGTCTATCTCATTTCCGGTATTATCCCGCCAAAAGAATAAATTGTGTGGCTCGTTATTATTAAAGCGCTTCTTTACCAGTTCATTTATGACAAAGTTATTGAAGAGACTTCCTTTTTGAGGATGAAGAGGAATTTGGTCGACATGGGCAATTCCTAATAGGTAGCATACCAGGCCAGTATCGTAAAGTATAGCTTGGGCATTTTTACCAGCCTTTTGTGAAAATTCTGATGATGCGGCTGCAATAAGTATATAATAAAGCTGCTTTCTAAGATGCTTAGCCAGGAGGCAATTGTTTTGCTATCTACCCCTGCTTCAATCGCAAGACTGCTCATGTTTAATAGCTGTCCAATGCTACCTGCGCATAGTTTGGTGACCCTTTCAAAAGTAGCCAGGTCGTTGATATTTTAAATTTGACGAACGTCCCTTTCGACATAAGTACTTATGTAATTCGGCAGCCACTTGTTGGGCGGGATATTGTTGTCATATATGGCGGGGTAGCCCCCTTTGAAAATAGCCTCTTCCCCACCTTCCGGGGGAAATACCGGCTAATTGCCGGTACCCGATCTCCCTTTATACTGCTCCATGTCATTATTTTTCATTTCTTCCATCATGACTTCATACTTCTTTAACTGGTCGCTGGTAAGAATGGCTTTGATCTCCCTGCTTTTTTCTTTCTGGGATGATTTGAGTGCCCTGTACTTCGCGAATTTTCCATCGGAGCCTTTAAAGATGTCCTCATTCTTCAGCGCATATTTCAGATTGATAGCTTGTACGGATGGGTACTGATCATCCGTTAGGGACAATTCCGTCTTCATTTTTGCCGTGAGGGTGGCCGCTCGTCCCTCAGGTGTTCTTGTGCTGTCTGCCGATCGGGCCGGCTGCCCTGACTGGGCCGGCTGGGCAGACTGAGCATATGCTGCAAGGGTTGAAAACAGGAAACTCAGGATCAAAAACGCGATTGAAAGGAAGAACTTACTATTGACTGATCTTGTTGACATATTTATAAATTTTGTTTATTTGGAATCGAGGAATTTGTCTTGCGGTTTATCTGTAGACGACAATGGGGCGCACCGGTCTCACAATGGTAACGACCGGAGGGCGTCTTAACACAACCAACGGGGGCCGTCTTACCACTACGACCGGAGGCCTGAAGGCAGGTCTCACTACTACAGCAGGGCGAACGACTGGCCTTACTACGACAGCCGGACGGACAATTACCTGGGCATTCGTTCTCAATGTGGTCAGGCTGAGTAACAGGCCTGTGACCAGTACGGGGAAAAACATTTTTTTCATAACGAGTGTTTTTATTGTTTTCGAATACAAATTTGACCTTAGCCGATGAATGAAATCTGGTGAAAGGCCATAAAACGGGCAGATCGCCTGTCGAAACGGGCATTTGCTAGAATTTTACCGAAAGCCCGCTGTTCAGGATATACCTGCCGTATCCGGCTTCGACAAACAGCCCCGCCCGCTTCGATAAACGCAGCCGCACCCCAAGCCCGAACTGGCGGGCCAGATCAGGCAGGTCAGGGGTTGTCACGGCCACTTTGTTGCCAGTAGGATCTGTATACTGTTGCTGCACGCTATTGACGCCAATGGCGGTCCTGATATAAGGGGTCACCGTAGCGCTGATGGGGATATATCTTACCAGGGTGATCATGAAACTCCATGCCTCCAGCCGGCCGGTAAAGTCGGGAGTGGACGAATAATAATCATAATAAGGCGCGCTGACGGCGCCATGAGCCACCATCACCCCGATACTCATCCTCCTGCTGAACTGATAATTCACGGAGCCTGTAATAACGCCCGATTGCGAACTATTGCCCCTGCTGTATCCGTAAAAATCGGGAAGGTAATTTCTGTCGAGATCAGGAAACCCATAACCCACAGAGACATTGACGCTGGGTACGAACGGGGGCAGGTTCCTTCGCGGCGGGCGCATGGTCCTTGTGACAGGAGGCCTGGGTGCCGGGGTTACCACGATAACCTGCGCGTCGGCGCCTTCTGTGACCAGCAACGCGGATATAAGGGCGAGGAGAGGGATCATTTTTGTCATATACTTATCCTTTTGAGTTTAATTTGCCGGTGAAGAGATCTATAAAACCTTTGAAGACGAGCCGGAACGGGTTGTTACCAATAAAACCAGTGCTGATACCATAATCGGATTTTTCTGTTTCCGGTTGATAGGTTTTGAAAAGCCTGTCCCAGATCATTAGTACGCCGCCGAAGTTTTTGTCGATATAGATAGGGTTTCTCCCATGGTGTACGCGATGCGCAGAGGGACTGTCGATTATGCCCTCCAGTCTCCCCCATTTCCCGATGGCCTCCGTATGCATAAAGAACTGGTACAACAGGTTGAGCCCATAGCTAAGGGCAATAAAGGGAGGAGGAAACCCGGTGAGGGCCAGTGGAAGAAAGAAGAATGGGCTGATCACCGCGCTCAGCCAGTTGAGACGATAAGACGTGGTCAGGTTGATATAGGGACTCGAATGGTGGATGAGATGAAAGGCCCAGAGAGGATGCCATTGATGGGAAAGCCGGTGAAACCAGTAGTAAGTGAAGTCGGCCAGCAGAAAACAGGCCACAAATGTCCAGATCGTAGCCGGCAGATGTACCGGTGCGATTTTGGAAGCTCCCTGCAAGATAAACAACTGATAACCGGCAAACAGGTATTTGGACAGTTGAAAGCCAACCAGGATAACAAGATTGGCAAGCGTGTCTTTCAGACCATAGGCCTTCTTGTCCCGCCGCCAGCTCCAGATGATCTCTGCCGTGATCAGCAGGGCCAGGAAAATAAAGATCGCGATGGTATGCCTTCCATTTCTCATGATAATTTCTTTTTAAAGTATTATCCTGTAAAAATGGAATTTCGCTGGAAGAACTGCTGGGCAAAACCCGGTCAGACGGGCAAAGAGAGCATCAAAGCAGGCCGGCGGTTTCGGTCGGTGGTCCGCCGGATCAGTTTCCTTTCTCCAGCCAGTTCAGGAAATCCGCTGCTTTCGCCTTGCTGACGATGAGTGGCTCGGGCGTATCGACAGTCATTATTACTACGAGCTTTCTCGCGAAGAATTTCTCGATATTGCGGATGGCATTCCTGTTGATGAGGAATTGTCTGTTGGCCCGGTAAAAAAGATGGGTATCGGCCCCCATTTCTATTTCGTCGACGGTCTGAGAGATATGATGAGTGCCGCCGTTGCTTAGTTTGATCATTATCACGCCCTGTCCATAGTAGAAGTACGCCACATCGGAATATTTTACAGGGATGATCTTTTCCTTGTGGTGGACGAGTATTGTCTTATTGGCTGGCAGTGATAGTTGTCCGATGACCTTGCTGATATCGCCATACGGAATACCGGAAGGGCTGCCCGTACCGGAGTTGAACATTATTCGCAGGCTGTCGAGTTTTGTCAATGCCCTTTCCAGTTTGATCTTATCTACCGGCTTAAGCAGATAGTCGATACCATTGGTCTCGAACGCTTTTATAGCGTATTCATCATAGGCTGTACAGAAAATAATGGGACAATCGACTTTTACCGATTCAAAGATCTGGAAGCAGGCGGCATCTGCCAGTTGGATATCGCTGAAGATAAGGTCGGGCATCTTATTTTCCATCAGCCAGTCGACCGCCTCGCTGACGGAGGGGATGATATCGACCAGGTCCCAGCCTGGCCGCAGGTTCAGTACCAGGGACCTCAATTCGTTGGCTGCTTTTCTTTCGTCTTCTATGATCAATACTCTCATGTCAAAAAAGGGATTTCAACTTTAAATTTAGAGCTATCCCGGGTGATCAGGATCTTTTTATCTGAAACCAGCCGATAGCGCCTGTCCAGGTTGTGGAGACCGGTCCCGGAATGGCTGTCGAGGGTGAGTCTTGGTCTGAAGTCGTTCTCGACGATCAGCACGTCACCGAGGTCATAAATGTCAATGGCCAACGGATTTTTGTAGGAGACGGCATTATGCTTAATGGCGTTCTCGACCAGCAACTGCAAAGAGAAGGGTAATACCTTCCGGTGCAGGTTGCCAGGGTCGACCCGTATGCTGATCTCCAGTCCTTCCTCGAATCTCGATTGAAGGATATAGGTATACGAGCTGATGAAGGCCAGCTCTTCGTGTACCGGCACTTCATTCTGCTCCTGATAGTGGAGCACGTACCGGTATACTTCGCTCATTTTAAGAATGTATTCTTTTACTTTTTCTTCTGTTGAAAGAGTGGACAAGGTGTTGAGGGAATTGAACAGGAAATGAGGGCTGATCTGCTGCTTCAGGGACGCCAGCTGAGCCTGGAGATTTTCCTGTTTGAGAGATTCATTCTCCCGCCAGGACTGCTGCAGCATGATCTGGATCCTGAAATAGTAGACGGAGAACCAGACAACGGCACTGATGATAAAACCACGGAACATCCTGATAAAAAAGATCCGCCCGGGTCTTAACTCAATACCAGGGTCTTTGCTGAACGGAAGCACGGTGTTCATGTTGACCGAATGCGTCGTCACCGCGATCAGAAGAACGCTGCAGAAAATACTGGCCGCCGCCCTCGATACCTTGCCGGAGAACGGACCGGACCGGATATTCAGCAGAAAGAAATGATGGGTGAGCCAACAGAAAAAAAAGCAGGCGGAAAGATAGAAGAAATTGAAAAGGACACTGCGCAATTGCTCAACATCAAAGCGGATGAGCTTTGGCAATATTGTTGCTATCATAGAGATAGAGACGGAAAAGATCAATCCTGCCTTGATATTATACCGTTGTACCATGCCTGCAAAATTCTTTCTTTTTTTCATTTCCAGTAAAAATTACCGCTGAAGCGGTAAAAAGGGATAATGAAGCGGGCAAATGGTCGCTATCGCGGAAAAAGTTCCATTTTAGCGACTGTCCGATTCATTATTGAATTTGCCTGTTTCACCATGATCCTGTCGCCTTCTGTGTTTTTCCCGCATCATATTTACAGACAATTCTACACCATCAACAAAAAAACTTATTATGTTACGTTCACTGTCAGGATCTAAAGTACTGCTCTTTCTGCTGTTGTTCCCCTTGTTTGCCTTAGGTTGCCAGAAGGGCGATTCGGGTAAAGTTTACCGCTACAATGGTAAGATGAATGTCGATGGAATGACAAGGACCTATATATTGAACCTGCCTCCGAATTATTATGAGACTTCAGGTATCCCGCTGGTCATTGCCTTACATGGTTTTGGCGGCAGCGCCAGTCAGTGCGAAGCGGACTATGGGATAACGGATAAGGCGAACGAAGAGAATTTCATCGTTGTATACCCCGACGGCGTATATGGGCCGGCAGGTCTGGGAAGCTGGAATACAGGTACCTGCTGCCCGGTAGCTCAGACACAAAACGTGGATGATGTACATTTTATCAGCGCCCTCATCGATCAGCTGGTCGATAATTACAAGGTAGATCCAAAGAGAGTATATGTCGCGGGTATGTCCAATGGCGCCATGATGGCCTATACGCTGGCCTGTGATCTTTCGGATAAGATAGCGGCAATAACTTCCGTCAGCGGTACCCTTATGCGCACCTCACCCTGTCAGCCCTCTCGGGAGGTGCCGATCCTTCATATCCATTCTGCATTGGATACCAAAGTGCCGTATGCCGGCGGGATCGGGATGGCTAATCACTATTTCACGCCTGTGGACTCGACGATGGGCATATGGACCGCCCTCGACTCCTGCGATACGCCGCCGCTGGTCACCGAAAATACGGGTTATACGTTTACCGAATGGAAGGACCATAACGGGAATGTAGCCATCGATCTTTATCTGACCCAAGACGGCGGACATTCCTGGCCTGGCGGTCTGAAACCACGCGAAAAAGCAGACCCACCCTCCACTGCCATCAATGCGACCGACCTGTTGTGGGATTTTTTCCAGCACTACTCCTTGCCATGACAATGTATGCTAAGGGAAGGGGAAGGATAGCTATCCTTCCCCT
>DASZWE010000294.1:0-3685 GCA_035546735.1 Puia sp. | reverse complement strand
AATAAACGGTCGGAAGATATGCATGCGTTATTGGTAAAGAATATTGAGCATCTGACGGATATAGAGAATGTCTACGAATGCTGCGCGACGGTGGCAAAGAAGCAGGAATTAGTCCGCATGGTGTTCGATAATTCCCTCTATTACCAGGACCGCATCTATCGAACCCCGTACCTCATTCCGGAGTTGGCGCATAACGAATTAATAATGAGACAGAAAGGCTTGCTTATAGTCAATAAAAAAGGGGATTCCCGTGAGAAAATCCCCTTAAGTGGAGCTGAGGGGAGTCGAACCCCTGTCCAAACATCATCCCCAAAAGCTTTCTACATGCTTATTCCGGCATTGATTGTCGGGAGGCGGCAGGAACCGGACAAACCAATCGTCTCCTTAGCTGGATGGTCTTAAGCAATAGGCACAGCCTTCCATTGCAGCATCCTATATTTGTTTTGAGTCGGCGGCGGGGCGTGGTAATAGGCTAACCTGCCCTGCGGCCCGAATGACTATCTAATCACTGATTAGGCAGCCATGGCATACTGAGTATTGCCATTTGAAGTTTGAGTCTTCGAGATTAAAGTGCCGATTACCCAAAGCACTGCATGCTTACACCTTCAAAGATCGATGCTGTCAAAACCGGGCAGCCCCCTAATTTTTCAGCCTGCCATCATCGGACCTTCTGCGGGCACTGGTTGCCCAATGCGGTGGCAGTTCGGTGAAGACGGCAGCAAATACAAAATTACGAATTTTTTTGGGATTTCAGCCAGACTATCTGCCGGTCGGTGTCGGGATCAGGGACGGTGGGAGGCTAAACAATTTGACTAAAAGTTCGAATTTTAAAGCATATTTAAGCATCGTTGTCTTAGGTTTGCGACCCATGAATCAAGAACGATCCGCCGCCCGCCTGCTGGATACAAGACAACATTTCGAGATACTGGATGGCCTCCGGGGGATTGCCGCCATGGCGGTAGTGGTCTTTCACTTTATGGAGATCGCTGTCCCGGACTACAGCAACAGCTTTATTGCGCATGCCTACCTTATGGTAGACTTTTTCTTCTGCCTGTCCGGATTTGTGATCGCTTATGCCTACGACGCTAAATTGCGGCAGATAGGGGCCCTTACCTTCTTTAAGCTGCGATTGATCCGCCTGCATCCGCTGGTGATTATTGGTTCGGTGATCGGCCTGGCGGGTTTTGTACTCGACCCCTTCAGTCCATTGTGGGTGAAGTATTCGGACAGGCTATGGCCGATGTTCGGGACCTCCTGCTTTATGATCCCGTACCCCATCGTAAAGGAGAGGTTTTTCAATCTCTTCCATCTCAATCCCCCGACCTGGTCATTGTTCTGGGAATATGTGGCCAATATCGTCTATGCACTGGTGCTGATCCGGGTGCGCAAAAAATTATTGTGGGTGCTGGTGATCGGGGGCGCTGCGGCACTCATCTATGAAGCGCATACATCCGGGAACCTGAGTGTGGGATGGAGCGGTGAGAATATTATGGGGGGCGGCATCCGGGTCTGGTATTCTTTTCTGGCAGGCATACTGATCTACCGCTCGGGATATATCATCCGGTCCCGCCTGGGTTTTCTTACCATCGGGGCGCTACTGGCCATTGCCTTTCTTGCGCCCTGGTCCAAAGCCTACAACCGGATCATCGATCCTGTGATCGTCATTTTTTATTTTCCTTTCCTGCTGGCCCTGGGTGCTGGAGGCCGGTTGCGTTCGGGAGTCAAAAAGATATGTCAATTCTCGGGGGACATTTCCTACCCGCTGTATATGGTCCATTATCCATTTATATGGTGGTTCCTGAGCTATGTGGAAAAGGAGAAACCGACCTTACCGCAGATGACGTTCATCACTGTCATAGGTACTCTACTACTGATCCTGCTGGCGTATGTAGTTATGCGATTTGTGGATGTGCCCCTTCGGAAGTTCCTAAAGAACAAATTAGCCGGGCGACCGACGCGACTTTCCGCCCTTTGAGCCTATCACTTCGTTGTAAGCGGATAGGAGGGCTTCCAGGACGATGTGTCGGGGGACTTTGCCGAGATCGAAGGTGGTGGCTCCTTTTTCACCCCACTTGTTAGGAACCGGATAGATATTCTTGTCCATTTTACAAAAGACGGATTGTTCCTTTGGCGTCAGGAAAATATTGGCGGTGTTGTCCGTTGCCAGGTAGGTCGCAAACATGCGTCGCCCCGTGATCTTAAAGCCAACTCTTTCAAAATGGGGGACCTGTTCCGTGCCGGAAAAGGAAAGGGCCATCTGTGCAAATGATTCTCCTGTGATCATGGTGATGGTAAAGATACGAGCGGCCAGCGACAGCTGGTGAGGGCGAAATAAAAAACCTTCGGACTAGCCGCCCGAAGGTCTGTGCCACAGTTGTGGTGAGGACCAGTTCATTGTCTGGCAAGGGTTGCCGTCGCGCCTTTCGATGTTGCGATGGGCAGAAGCTGATGGTGCTCTCGAACACGGATCAAATGAGGGGTCCATTTGAACAGCTTGTTTTTACATGTTCGCGGTGGATACGGACCGGCGCCTGCGGATCATGTACTTGGGGTACGGATCAGCTTGTTTTACGCGGGCGCCTGATCGCCTGTATCGGGGACCGACCATTGGCTTCGTTCCTATAACGCAGCCATGGTTTTTCTATTTTTTAGCAAAAGAAACAATAAAAGAAAATAAGGGTATATCCTAACTTTTTGTATCTTAATTCCTTATCCAACCTAAACAAATCGAATGAGCGTTCCTTCCCGGCTGAACCGAGCACTTGGACTTCGAATGGCAATATTCCTGGTAATTGGTAATATTATTGGATCGGGCGTGTATAAAAAAGTGGCCCCTATGGCGGCGGAGCTGCATTCCTCCGGTTGGGTCCTGGTCTGCTGGGTGCTGGGAGGGATCATTTCTCTTTTTGGTGCCCTGAGCAATGCGGAGGTGGCCAGCATGCTGGCGGATACGGGGGGCGAGTATGCCTATTACAAAAAGATATACGGGAGATTTTTTTCCTATCTATACGGCTGGTCGAATTTTACGGCCATCAAGACCGCTGCCATTGCGGGGATCGCCTATGTATTTGCCCAGTCGTTGAACAGCCTGGTGCATTTGCCTGTGCTGCTGGGGTCGCTGTCGGATGTGAATATCGGGGGTGTTTTTTACCCGTTTGCGGCATTTCAGGTTAAGCTGACGGCGATATTGTTGATCCTGGGGTTGACATGGATCAATACAACGGGGCTTAAGACGAGCGCGGGATTGAGCACCGGGCTGTACCTGCTGGTACTGGCGGGCATTATACTGATCATCGTATTTGGATTGAGCAGCGCAGAGGCTTCGCCGGCTGAGCCCTTTCGGATGGCGGTGACGGAAGGCGCGGGTCCTGTGACCATTAGCGCCATATTTACGGCTATGCTGGCGGCATTCTGGGGTTATGAGGGATGGAACTCTGTCGGATACCTGGGAGGGGAGATCAAGGACCCTCATCGGAATGTACCGCTGAGCATCACGGCTGGATTGCTGATCGTAATTGCGGTCTATATACTGGTGAATATTACCTATCTGGCCTTGCTGCCTGTACCGAAACTGGAGCAAATGCAAGCGGCCGGGTCATCCATTGCGGCGGTGGAGGCGGTGAATGTTTTTTGGGGGCATGGGGGCATCCTGTTCATTTCATCCCTGATCCTGGTGACGACGCTG
>DASZWE010000293.1:0-6653 GCA_035546735.1 Puia sp. | reverse complement strand
ATATGTTGGGCTGTTACCATATAATGGTTTGATGAGAAGCTTCGAAAAATCGCTGGATATAGCAAAATTTATTCGCTCAGGAACATAATTTACATTTTTATAAAATTTTGAAGGAGTATCAATATTTGACCGCACTCGTCTATACTTTATACAAGGGCTCCATTTACCTTGTTCTTTCCCATAGATTTCTCCAAGAATAGCCCAACTTCGATCAAGTTCTTGCTGCAGTGATTGAAACAGGTCTTTCAACTTGATAAAGATTAAGCTGTTCCTTGGTCTGCAATAGAACAGGAGTGTCTCAGGGTCTTTAGGAGACTTCTGCGTATATGGTGTATCCTCGTGCTTATAATGTTCGGTCCTACTGATGGGGGACCTGAAATTTTTCAATCGCAAGCTGATAGCAGACACCCGGCTGGCATCTATTTGGCAATAGTCAGCGATCCGAAGCACCACCATCAAAAAGACTACCTCTATATTATAGGGACGTATCCAGCCTTCATCAAATTTATCTTCCAGGACATCAAATGTATCCCTTATTTCCATCCCATGGCTTCGGGCGATTAAACCACAAATATCTCTAAGTTCCTCTTTCAAACCTGTCGCAAAAGGGATATTTTCGGCAATAGCTGGGAACCCATTGATGGCGAACTCATGCGCCAGACGTGGATGATATCGGCGTACAAACTCCCCGATCAGCTTCCTGTCTTCTGGTTCAGGAAGTTTCTCCTTGTTATCCAAGTCAACCGTCCTGAAATTCCAGTTCTTATTTCCAATTATATTGGTCTTTTCCTTATCCCCAAATCTCCGAGCTTCGTCTAAATATTTTTCCCACAATTCCTTCCAGGTCTTATTATCCAAGCTTTTGATCCGTATCCCATCATTACGCCCCTGTATCAATGCATGCAACCCTTCACAGGTAATATGCATCCCCAGGTCATGCAGGATGACAGCCAGCATATAGATGCCTACCGTTTGGGGAGTTTTCCTAAGAATAGACCAGGTCTTTTCCTGGATCAACACCTCCGAGAAATCCAATACGGATTGAATATGCCGGATGCCATGATCCGTATACTCTTCAAAAAAATATAGCTTGTTCTCTTCCAATATTTCCCCAAAGTCGGCCATCGTCTGCATGACAACACCCGCCATCTTTGGGTCTTTGTTCAGGATCTGTTTGAAACGCGGGGGTATTTTTAGCATCAGGGTCAGGCAAGTTGTTTATAAATAAAGTATGGATCACTTTTAAATTCTTTCCAATCCTCCATCAGCTGCGCCTTTACTCCATCAAATATCGTCTTCTCTTTTTCCGACAGTTGTATGCTCTTCCGCTCCTCCGGGAGGGCGGCCTCGTTCTTTATCGTTTGCTCCAGGTCCAGTACATACTCCAGCAGCTTGGCACAGGTGGTAAACTGCCCGCAGGCCACCACCTTCCTCATCCTGTCATCCTCCGAATCTTTTTTATCATACCACAAGGTGGTCCCCATATTCCTCGCATTCTCCGCTACATCATTCAGCTGCAGACACCCATCCAGCAGCAGGGATTGAGCGGCCATATCGGACTTGAATTTTCGCCTGATCTGATCCTCGCGGCTGCTCTTGTTTTGCTCGCTCAGCTCATAAATGACATCAAAGGCCCGGCGATTTTTCCATTCATCCTGCCCAAAAAATTTATCGAATATCAGCCGGCGCGTCTGTTTCAGGTTTATATCCATTACCATGCTCAGCGTAGAATTAAGTCTCGTTTTCACCATCTGCTCCAGCACGCTGAACTTAGCCATCTTCAGATACTTCATCAACGAACCCAAGGCGCTGTCCGATAAGACTCCCGCTGCCGGCAACTGTTTTTTCAGGGATATAAGTATGGATTCATCCGAGGCATCCAGAAAATCCGACAGCGCCTTGATTGGAGGGGATATCCTGCGTCCTACCAGCGCAGCTACCCATAGCAATAAAAGTATGATCCCGGGTGACAGCAGAAAGAATCCGATATTCCTCCATGGCCCCTCCTCATGCTGTACCAACAATATCACCGATGCAGCCAACAGGATAAGACCCAGCCAGAAAAATAGCTTTATGATCTTACCCACCCGGACCATTGCCCTTCGGAGGCCTTTCAATACATCCGCTATATTCTTGTTTCGCCACGGACCTTTTGTATCGGGGATACGAGGTACATACGCGTCCATAAAATAGCTTGCCACATCCGACACGATGATCAGGTCAAAACCCGCGCCTGCCGGATCTTTTCTCCTGCGCGCATCGGCCAGCATGGCGCTGTAAAGTCCCTGGTTATCATCCACACCGCCGTCCATTAATCCTATGGAGTCTTTCAATACCTTGTCCTCATTGTTATAATCCGTGACGATCATCGCGGCCCGCAGCTGGGAGCTGCTAAGCCCCTCGCCGCCGCCTTTTCTTTTATTCCTGGCTGCAGGATAGCTGAAATCTTCCGGGAAGACGATAGGTTCGAATCCTCCGGGGAAGCAGGAGGAAGAAGCCATGATATCCCCCAGCTTGATCTCCTGCAGGGTTTTTAGCGCAGGGGCGGATCTGTCATCGATGCTGATATAGTAATTGCCTATTTTCCCCGGGTAATACATCTTGTCATCCGAGCGGCCTCCATAGGTCTGCCAGCGGAAAGAAAGACCGCGGGTGAATTCCGTGGCATTGAAACAAACTTCCACCGTTCTTGCCGCCTGTGAGGTGACATCACCTTCTATACTCTTCCCCCAGAATACTCCCAATGTCTCCCCCTTGAATAATTTCTCGTCATAGATCCTCGCAAAGGCGTTGATGAGATTACGGCTCTTCACCTCTCCTTCCCAGGCTTTGTCCGTATCCAGCAACTGCAGTACGTCTTCCAGCAGCCCTTCGCCTTTCATGAAAATTAATATGTCCTTATAGGCCGTCTCGAAAGGGATACCCTTTCTCGCATAGACAGAATACAGGATGGCAGGGAAGGTCCCTCCGGAGGCGGAGGAGATGAATTCTACATTGTCCAACAGGTTCCGGCTGTCATCATATTTAACTTTATGCAGATAGCTCATGACCCCGATGCTAAAGCTGGAGGCGCGAAATCCTCCGCCGGACAATGCCAGGGCTATCTTTTGGAATGCTGTGGTGAGGGGTATTAATTCTTCCATACAGAAAGGTTTAAATAAATATATGAAAAATTAAACTATATTCGAACTTCAACCTTACAGGCGCCTATGAGTCATCCATTCACACACAAAAAACCTCCTTTCCGGAAGTTGAGGGGATACGCTTTCGACCCCAGCCTTTCGTTAAAAATAGATACGGTCGCTATCAATGACATCGTTTATAAAGTACCCTGGGAGAGGCTCGATCCGGGCCCCGCGGGCGAATATATCGAGGTCGTCGACTACGACCCTACGGTTAAAAAATTCTACAAGGCCGTGGATCTTTGTGACGACTATATCCTGGCGCAGGACGGACTGGACCCAAGCGAGAGCGATCCGCAATTCCACCAGCAGTTCGTCTATGCCGTAACGATGACCACCATACGCAATTTCGAAAAGGCGCTGGGACGCAAGATCATCTGGGAGCCGCGCCTCCTTGCACAGGAAGGCAAATACGAAGAGTATGTCCCGAGGCTGCGCTTATACCCACACGCTATGCGGGAGGCCAATGCCTATTACAGCCCGTTGAAAAAAGCCATCCTCTTCGGATATTTTTCTTCCACGCCGGCGGACGAGACCCTGCATATGCCCGACTCCCTGGTGTTCACCTGTCTCAGCCATGACATCATCGCACACGAGACGACCCATGCCATCCTCGATGGTATTCATAATTATTACAACGAGGCTACCAATCCGGATGTGCTGGCCTTTCACGAGGCTTTTGCCGACATCGTAGCGCTCTTCCAGCATTTCACTTTTCCGGAAGTGCTGAAACACCAGATAGCCAAGACGAGGGGAGACCTGGGCGCGCAAAATCTCCTGGGGCAGCTGGCGCAGGAGTTCGGGACAGCTATCGGCGACTACGGGAGTCTTCGGGATGCCATCGGGGAAATTGACGACGTCACAAAAAAATGGAAGCCCAAAGAGCCCAACCCCAATGACTATCGCACGGTAATGGAGCCCCATGCCAGAGGCAGCATCCTGGTAGCGGCCGTATTCGAAGCCTTTCTCAATATCTATAAGGCCCGGGTGGCGGACCTGCTGCGTATTGCTTCCAATGGATCGGGGATACTGCCCCAGGGCGAGCTGCATCCCGACCTGGTAGATCGACTGGCGGGCGAGGCCGCCAAGGCCGCGGGTCATGTGCTCAATATGTGTATCCGGGCGCTGGATTATTGTCCACCGGTGGACATTAGCTTCGGAGATTATCTGCGCGCCATCATCACAGCGGACTCCGATGCCATACGGGATGATCAGCGGGATTACAGGCTGGCATTTATCGACGCCTTCCGCAGGCGGGGTATCTACCCGGAAGGGATAAAGACGCTGAGCGTGGAGAGCCTTCGTCATCCGATCCTGAACATCGGCTATATCACGGACAGCAAGGGCCGGGTCACACATATCGCCTCGGCGGAGAACAATGATCTGAATGTCAGCCCGGATACAAAACAGCTGTTAGGCGTCATCAACGCCTTTCTCCGGGACTATGGCAACGATATAAAATATGTGGGCCGGCGCGAAGAGATTTACAATATCACCCGCGCCTACATCGGAGGGGCCTATGGCATTCCCGACAAGAAGATCGTCGGGCTGCACAGAAGGCTGAACGTAAAATTCTCCAACTCCATCGATTTCGCAAGGATCACAGGACTGGCCTTCGTGGATGGTTATCACAAACTGGGCATCGCTGCATCCTCCAAATACAAGGGCCCCTCTTACCAGATCACCAAGATGCGGCTGGTGTCGAGGGTAGGCCCCACGGGGTCACAGCTCAACCAGGTGATCATCTCGATGGTACAGCGATGCGGAGTAAAGTTTGTCGATGGGGAATACCAGCCTTACACACCGTCCCATGCTCCTTTTTCCAAGACGGACGCCGATGGCAAGCTCATTCCGGAAGATTCTTTTGAATTCCGGGGAGGATGCACCCTGATCTTCGACCTGGATACGCAGATGTTGAAGTACGCCATCAACAAGCCCATCCTGGATATGGACGATCTCCGGCCGGGCCGGCAGCCCGCTATCAATCTCCGCCGGATGGAGTCACAACACAAATATTTACAGGGCGACTGCGATACGGGCAAAAATGAATTTACCGCCCTCTATGGCAGCGGCCTCCACAAGCTGACCGAGCCATTCGCCTTCTTACATCAAATCTGATCTTATCATGGCAACAACACCTCCTATCGATAACGTCACCGTCCGCATGTATTGCCTGGGCACAGGCGATTGCTTCCTGATAAAGTTTCGCAGCGGCGAACAGGAAATATTTACCATGATGATCGACTGCGGCAGCTGCCGGGGCGACAAAAAAGACTTCGCTCCCTACATCAAAAATCTCGCCGACAGCCTCACCGACAACACCATCGATCTGCTGGTCGTGACACATGAACACAACGATCATGTCAATGGGTTTGATAAATGTTATGACACTTTTAAAAAACTCAGGATCAGGGAAGCCTGGTTTGCATGGACAGAAGACCCCGCCGACCCCACGGGTGCAGCATCAGCGCTGAAGAAAAAACAGCAAAAGATGAAAGAAGGCCTTCGTAATGCCATGACTGCTATCAAAAAGAACCAAAAGACATTCAACAGCAGCAAGGCCCACAACGCGTATAAGGTTCCGCTGGAAGACAACCATGCCGCCTTCGTCACTGGACTGGACACCCTGGCGAGCATCAATCTCTCCGACACGGAAAATGAGGATGCGGATAAGGCGCCCCTGCCGGGCATGCGGAAAATAAAAGAGCTGCTAAAAGAGAAAGGCGTCAGGACACGCTATTTGAGTCCCGGCGATTGCTTCTCGATGCCGCCGCTGCCTGGCCTCGTGTTTTACGTATTGGGACCTCCCGCCAACAAGGAGTATATCTATAAGGATGGCAAGGTGGGTACGGACGTGTACAATAAAAGCATGGGGCTTAACAACAGCACTTTATCCGTCAATGCCTTTATGGGTCTTACCAAAGGACACACCCACAACGATATACCCTTTTCCAGCGTATACATCGATGAGCCTCCGGGATCAGCCATGCAAAGCCCCAATGCCGTCAGCCAGGCTGAGACAGCCGCCGCACCCGTCGGTAAAGGGAGCGATGCTGTTATAGATGCCTACTATGATAAAAAGAACGACTGGCGCCGGATAGACGATGACTGGCTCAACAGCGCAGGCGCCCTGGCGCTGCGGCTGAATAGCCATATCAACAACACCAGCCTGGTGCTGGCCATCGAGTTCACCGGCTCGGACAAGGTCCTGCTCTTCCCCGGCGATGCGGAATTCGGCAGCTGGGAAAGCTGGCATCTCATCGAGGAGTGGATCACCAAGGGTAAGGACGGAGTCCCCTGGGCGCAGGATCTGCTCAATCGCACGGTATTTTATAAGGTAGGCCATCATCTCAGCTATAATGGTACGGCGCTGGAAAAAGGCATCCTCATGATGAAGGACCCGCGGCTGGCAGCCATGGCTACGCTGGACAGACATCGTATCGCCAAAGGATGGACCAGCACCATGCCCAA
>DASZWE010000292.1:0-8567 GCA_035546735.1 Puia sp. | reverse complement strand
CTTTATGAACCTCACAACAGCGCGCTCTATGAAGCGGGCGAGGGAGATAGGCGTCCGGAAGGTCATTGGCGCCAAAAGAGGTGCATTGGTCGGGCAGTTCCTGGGCGAGTCCATTGTGCTGGCAATAGTCGCCCTGGTCGTTGCATTGATGCTGGCAGTCCTGTTCCTTCCTCTTTTCAATTCTATCACCGGCAAGCATATAACGCTTCCCATGGAAGAGCCGGGTTTCTGGTGTCAGCTCCTGGGGCTGACCTTGCTTACTGGCTGCATTGCGGGGAGCTATCCCGCGCTGTATCTAAGCTCGTTCCAGCCTGTAAAGGTGCTCAAAGGCACGCTCGCATCGGTGGGAGGTGCCGCCATGCTGCGCAAGGGCCTGGTGGTAGTACAGTTCGTGCTGTCCACCATACTGATCATCGGAACGCTGGTGGTGTCTAAACAGATCGATTACATGCAGACCATCGATATCGGATTCCAGCGGGAAAATTTGGTGTACATACCATTGGAAGGTAGGTTGACAGAAAAGTACGCCTTATTCAAGCAGGAAGCTTTGAAATTACCCGGCATACGATCCGTTTCTTCCATGACCGATGCGCCGACCGATCTCGACAATGGGACCACCAACATGAATTGGGATGGCAAGGCGCCGGATTATATCCCGAGCTTTACGTTCTCCGCTGTGGATTATGACTATGTCAGGACGATGGGGATACAACTATTGGCGGGCAGGGATTTCTCCACGGCCTTCCCGACAGATTCCGTGGGTTATATGGTGAATGAGGCCGCGCTGGAAAAAATAGGCTACAAGGATCCCATCGGTCGGAACTTCACTTTCTGGGGCAGGAAAGGGACTATTATAGGCGTGGTAAGGAACTTTCATTTTACATCCCTGCATGACCCGATCATGCCGCTCGTGCTGCGATTCAGACAGGACAATGGATCAGGCAACATCCTCGTAAGGATACAGCATGGTCAAACCCGGGAGGTGCTGGCGGGGTTGGAAAATCTATGCAAACAGCTGAATCCCGGCTTCCCTTTCACCTATCAATTCTCGGATCAGGAATATCAGCGGTTTTATACCAGCGAAATAGTGATAGGACAGCTGAGCAGGTGCTTTGCGGCGTTGGCCATCTCCATCTCATGTCTTGGCTTGTTGGGACTGGCATTGTTTACCGCAGAGCAGCGAACAAAGGAGATCGGCATCCGCAAAGTGCTGGGCGCCGGAGTGGGTCGCCTGTTCGCCCTGCTGTCAAAGGATCTTTTAGTGCTGGTGCTGCTTGCATTTCTTATCGCGGCGCCCTTGGCCTGGTGGGCGATGAGCCGCTGGCTGGCCGACTACTCCTATCATATCCCTATGGGTGCGGGTGTCTTCATCATGGCCGGACTGCTGGCCTTCCTGATCGCCGTGGCGACAGTAAGCTATCATGCGGTGAAGACCGCCCTGGCGAATCCGGTAAAGAGCCTAAGAACGGAGTGAGGTATAATAAACCGCTCTTTCTCATAGGCTGCTTCTATTTCCTCAATCATCTCAAATCCTTTTCCTTCCTGCTTATACTCATACCACTCAAAAGCCTTTTGCATTTCTATAGTAGGCTCTGATTGTACCACGATCTCATAATTCATTCCATCTTCTTTTTGCCTGTAATAATATCCTTAGCATCCTTCCAGCTGTAAGTCTTGCTCTCTCCACTATGGCGCTTAGCAGTACGCTCCTAAATTACACCAGTATGTAGATAAAGGAGATGAAGTTGGTCCGTAAGACTACCCATCTCCTGGCTGACATATTTCTCCGTGCTGCTAATGTACCTATGACCCGCCCTGTACTGCACCGGCCTTTTGTTGTGACCTGAGATCTTCCAGGCACCCATTGCAGATAATAATACCCCGGAAGGACGCGCGCTTAACAGACGGGTAGAGCTTACGTTGAAATATTATTAGTCCCCCTCCTCCACATCCGCAGCATCTGCAACCCAATCGAAAGGATAATAAGCGCAAACCCTGTGTAAAACCCTCCATGCATATACTTGTCCTCTCTGAACAGGACGAACGCCAGTATAATTCCATATACAGGCTCCAGGTTATAGCTCAGATTCACCGTAAAAGCGGAAAGCTTTTTGAGCGCATTCATGGAAAGATTGAACGCCAGCACCGTACACGCCAGGCTAAGGACCAACAGCCCGATCCAGTCCTTCCAGTCGGGCAACAGCTTGGAGGCAGGCGCCAGCTTCAGATAGAAAGGCAACAGGATGCTGAGAAAGAGGAACCCGCCCGTCAATTCATAAAGGGTCACCGTACCCGCAGGCACCCGCTGTAAAATGCGTTTGTTCAACACCGGGAAAAGACTGCCCAGCAGGGACGAGACAAGTCCAATGATAATACCCGTCTTGTAAGTTGGATTTACCTGAAAAATGAGAAAGATCCCGGCAATGACCATCAGTCCCAGCAATAACTCCACCATATCCACCCGATGCCGGAGGACCAGCGGTTCGATCAACGCCGTGAAAAAACCAACCGAAGAAAAACACAAAAGCCCCACCGATACATTCGAATATTTGATGCTTCCATAAAAAGCTACCCAATGCAAGGCGGCAATAGCGCCAATACCAAAAATGCGAGCGATATCTCCGGGAACGATAGACGAGGAAGGCCGGCGTAAAAGATAGATGATCCATAGGGCTACTGCCGTCAGCAGCAGGCGGTACCAAACCAACAACCCTTCGTTGAGCGTAATGATCTTACCCAAAACACCCGTTAGCCCCGCGAGAAGGACAGCAATATGAAGCTGGATAAATGCTTTCTTCAAATTTATTTGCTTTCAGCAATGGCTTCCTGGGAAAAAGAACGTAATTGAGATTCTTCGTTCTTCACACGATTGCGGTAGTTCTTGAAAAGGGATTGCCAGCGCAGGTTCAGCACTCCAAGGATACCTTCCTTGACAATGCCCTTATTCATTTTAGAGACGCCATATTTACGGTCTTCAAAGATGATGGGAACTTCTTTGATGGTAAAGCCCAGCTTCCAGGCAGCGAACTTCATTTCGATCTGGAAGGCATAGCCGACAAACCGTATCTGATCGAGATTGATCGTCTCCAGTACTTTTTTACGATAGCAAACGAAACCTGCTGTCGGGTCCTGCACCGGCATCCAGGTGATCAGGCGGGTATAAATAGAGCCGCCCCGGGAGAGTAATATCCTGTCCCTGGGCCAGTTGACATTACCTCCGCCTTTTACATAGCGGGATCCTACAGCCACATCCGCACCCTGGAACTTGCACGCCTCATAGAGACGTTCCAGATCCTTGGGATTATGGGAGAAATCCGCATCCATTTCGAAAATGAACTGATAGTTATTGCCGACAGCCCATTTGAACCCATGGATATAGGCCGTACCCAATCCCTGCTTACCCTGCCGCTCTTCCAAAAACAGCCGGTTGGGGTATTTTTGTTGCAGTTGCCGGACAATGCCGGCAGTACCATCCGGAGAGCTGTCATCGATTACCAATACATGAAAACCCTGATTCAGCAGAAAAATTGTTTCCACGATATTGGCGATGTTCTCCTTCTCGTTGTACGTAGGTATGATAACAATCTTTTCCAAATGGCGTTTAGTTCAGTGATGATTCAAGTACAGGTCAGTGGTAATTTATATATAAAGATACGATTTCAGGCCGAAAGTCCCTCCCTACCCCTGCTTCATTAGCCCTTTTTTAACATCGTCCTGTTAAATATTTCCGTCAGTTTCTGCTTGGTATGCAAGGGAAAGTCGCCTTTCATCATCCAGTCGTAATACTGCGGTTCCGCCTTGAGGATTTCCGCAACGCTCCTGCCCTTGTGTTTACCGAAATTAAACACTTCCACCCCATTTTCCAGCACCATCCGGCGGGCAAAATCCACCACCGCCTCCTCCCCTATGCATTTTAAGATGGAATCAACATCCGTGCCCAGTTGGGGATATTTTACCACCTGGGCCACCAGCACCTCCCATGTAGCCGAGGCGTCCGCCTCGGCGCCGTGAGCTCCTTCCAGCTCCTTATTGCAGTAGAAACGATAGGCGGCGCTTAAGGTCCGCTGTTCCATCATATGAAATATTTTCTGCACGTCCAGCAGCTTTCGACCCTTGCCATCAAACTCCATGCCTATGCGCAGAAACTCTTCCGCCATCATGGGTATATCAAATCGGTTGGAATTATATCCCGCGAGGTCACAATTGTCCAGGAATTGCTTGAGCTCGTTGGCCACCTGCCGAAAGGTAGGAGCATCCTTTACCATTTCATTGGTAATGCCGTGGATCTCTGTAGAGCTTGCGGATATAGGCATTTCCGGATTGAGAAGCTTGCGCTTTACGAGCTTTTTGCCGTCCGGCATGATCTTCACAATGGCAATTTCAACAATACGGTCAGTCCCGAAATTGATCCCCGTCGTCTCCAGGTCAATTATTGCTAAGGGGCGTTTAAGTTGTAGCATTCCTTCGTTATAGTATTTATAAACCCTGCTGTGACACCTTGTTGGCAAATGCAGCGATATCCAAACCGTCATAATTTCCCGAACTCATCAGTAGCAAGTTAACATTTTCATAAGATTGTTCCATCAACCACTTCAGTAAATCTTCTTTCACATTAAGGACCAGCAAATCCCTCCTGCAAAAGCCGGCCGCCACTTTTTCCGGTGACAGGGGAGGCAGACGCTTCAGTTCCAGGGCATGCCGGGAATAAAACACCACTGCCTTGTCAGCCAGGTCCAGGGCCCCACGATATTCTGACAGGAACTGCTCGTTCAGACTGCTGTAAGTATGCAGCTCCAGCACGGCGATCAGCTTTCTGTCGGGAAATTGCCTTTTGACCGCCTCCATGGTAGCTTTTACCTTGGAGGGAGCATGGGCGAAGTCCCGGTATATATTAAGCCGCTCGTTCCGGGCCAGCAGTTCCAGGCGCTTGGCCGCCCCTCCAAAAGCTGTAATACCTTCTAAAAAAGCGGCAGGCCCGACTCCCAGCTCCTTACAGGCCAGAAAAGCAGCCTGCAGGTTCAGCAGGTTATGCTCTCCAAAGACCTTGAGGGCGCCGGAATGTCCTTCCAGCGTAACAACTGTTATGCCGTTTTCTATCCGGTGGGGTGGAACGCCGTAGGGTATTTTTCGCACGGATGAAGGATGCTGCTCCACCAACTGCTTAAGCACCGGATCTGTCTGGTTATAGATAAGGACGCCCCCAGGCTCTATTTTGTCGATAAAGATCCTGAACTGCTCCAGGTATATATCGAAGGTGGGAAAAACATTGATATGGTCCCAGGCAATCCCTGTAATGATAGCAATATGGGGAAAAAGGAAGTGGAATTTAGGCCGTTTTTCCAGGGTGCTGGCGGGGTATTCATCCCCTTCGCAGACGATCAGCGGCGCCTGGGTGATGTTCACCGATTGGGGAAAGCCTTCCAGCCGCGCCCCTACCAGGTAATCGAAGTCCTTGCCCGCGCTTTTAAGGACGTTCATGATCATGGAAGTCGTCGTCGTTTTGCCATGGCTGCCCCCCACGACCACGCGCGTCTTATCCTTGCTTTCCTGGTAGATGTACTCCGGGAACGAATAAATAGGCAACCCCAGCTCCTTTGCCTTCAGGAGTTCCGGGTTATCTGCTTTGGCATGCATTCCTAATATAATAGAATTCAAGTCTTTATGTATCTTTTCCGGATACCAGCCGTCCGCGGCAGGCAACAACCCCTCCGCAGCAAGATTTGACCGGGCCGGTTCAAATATCTCATCATCGCTGCCTGTCACGATATAACCCTTTCTTTTAAGGGCAATGGCCAGCTGATGCATGACACTACCCCCAATGGCGATAAAATGTACCTTCACAAGTGTGGTTTTCTTATTAGATATTAAAAGTATTCAAGATCAAATTATTAGCAAAAATTAAACTGGTATAATTCTGGATATAGTCAGTTTGAGGCGGAATTTTTTGCGTTTCGACACTTGCAAGAACGGATTTTTTGTATTTACTTTGTATATCGATTCGTAACTATTCTTTCTCTATCCTTCGAAACGACCTCCCCAACAACATCCGGATCCCTTCCTCTGAATTACCTGGTCCCAATTCCTCAAACCAGGCAATCTAGTTTTAACTTTTAAATACCTCTTACAATGAGAAAGACTATCATGATCCTCGCCCTTGCCCTCGCCGTTGCAACTGCATTTACCTCTTGCGCATCATCCAGAGGTGGTTGTAATATGAGCAGAGGCTTCAGTGGCTACGGTGCAAGCCGCTAATCCAGGCAATGACTCCTATTAAAAATATTGATATGGAAAGGTTATCCACAAAGGGTAACCTTTTTTTATGCACACAACATTCCAGCCCTTTTGGTGTTATAACACCAAATTACTGATCTATACATGAATTGGATAACCTTGCAGTCTGAATCACAACTGGAAGACATTCTAAAGAATTCCACCCACCGTCCCCAGGTAATATTTAAGCACAGCACCCGCTGTTCCACCAGCGCCCTGGTAAAAAATCGCCTGGAACGAGCCCCCCAGCCGCAGGACGTCGATTTCTACTACCTGGACCTGATAAGCTATCGACCTGTTTCCAACAAAATTGCCGAAAGCTTCCGGATAGAACACGAATCCCCCCAGGTGCTGGTCATACGCAACGGAGAATGTATTTATGACGAAAGCCATCTGGGCATCTCTATGGATGAGATAGCACACCGGGCTGCCTAATAGGGCTTTTGACCTATGATATTGCCGGCAGGAGAGTATCTGCAAACAAGATAGTCCGTCTGACCATTGGAGGCCAGCGCACAGCCTACGGAGACAGTATTCTTCCAGACCACTTGCGTATAATGGCCTACGACAGCCTTTCCTTGCCTGCAATTGGGAAATACGTCATAGACAAAGGCCTTCTTCTCGGAGCCCCAGAAGCTGACCATATCGGTATAGGAAAACGCCCCGGCAGTCCCCCACCAGATGTTTTCTCCCTCATGTCCACGGATACTTTGGTCATGGTCCCCCTTGCCGATGGCTGCCAGGTGGACCGCCCAGGCTTTGGCATCGGCAGCCAGATCGTCGGACCACGTAAGGTATGGTAATTGCAGTACGGCCCGATAGGTATTATGCTGCCCCAATAGGGCATTGACAAACGCCGAGTCCTTATAAACAGGCTGTCCGGATTGAGCCCGGAGCCCCGGACTGATAAAGATTGAGATTAAAAGAGATAAGTAACGCATCATACACTAAACGTATTTATGCATATCATAGTACAATTCGTATTAGAAAAAAACAAGGGTAAACACAGGGTGGCAGACTATTTGCATTAAAGGTAATCATGTAGAGATATTATTTTTTTTTAGTTGTTTTTGTTGATGTTTGTTTTTTGCCGATATTTAAGAATCAAAACCTTGTCTTAGCAAAAAGACAACCTTTCCTACATACTCTCCGTTCCGTTTCTGAATACCGCCTTGCCTATCTAATTTTTTACTTTAGAAATTTTTTAAATCTCAAATTAAGCCCGGGTATACCCCCTGGTAAACCTTGAACTTTTATGAATAAGAGACAGGTAGTACTGGAGTCCATCTCTGCCCTATTGATAATGCTTTTCCTTTACGCAAGCGTAAGTAAATTCCTGGATTTCCAACGTTTCATCGGAGAAATGAACAACCAACCCTTACCCAATTCCTGGACCCCTTTTCTGGTCTGGACCGTCCCCTCTCTCGAAATAGCCATTTCTGTTGCATTGATCTTTGAGCGTACACGTATGGCGGGTTTTATTGCATCTCTTGCCTTGATGACCTTGTTCACAATCTACGCTGCTGCCATTCTACTTCATTTTTTTGAGTATGTGCCATGCTCCTGCGGGGGCGTGATCAGGAAACTGACCTGGCCGCAGCATCTTGTGTTCAATCTATTCTTTGTGGGCTTGTCGGTCGCGGGTATTATCCTCCAACGTCGGAGTTCCTTTCATTCTATATCAATCACAAAAAACAGTTTCGTATGAAAAAGATCAAGTTGAGCATCATGACCCTGGCTATCGCGCTAAGCATCGGTGGCGCATTTGCAACATCACCCCGGCAGTCACAGGACTGTCAAGCTGCAACACAGTATTACTACAACGGTAGCGTTTATGTATTGGCAGGCAAGATGGGCATAGATTATCTCTGTGCTACTTCCTCCAACATTTGTACCTATTACAAAGTAGGCAGCACCTATGTGCCCTGCATGAATGGTGTCTACTGTACCCAGAACTGCAAGACCACTACTACCCCCCCCAAGACTAAAAATTAATGCTCTGAGCCTTTCTATTTAAAGAAAAGGCAAAAAAGATTTGGACTGAAGGGCGTCAACAGCTATGTTGGCGCCTTTTTATTCTCCGTAATTAATTCGGAACAACTCTGGGATTGTTAGGCATGCTGCTGTTCATAAAAAGCACATCCGGCGGTATGGGGAGGACATAGTTGGGGCTACCGGGAGAAAGCCGATGCACCTGACCGTTGAGACCATGATAGATCGTGTCCCCGTGCTCCTCTTTATTCAATCGCCGGAGATCGCTCCACCGCAGCCCCCGAAAAGCCAGCTCCTTTCTTCTT
>DASZWE010000291.1:0-4306 GCA_035546735.1 Puia sp. | reverse complement strand
AGGGGAAGGATAGCTATCCTTCCCCTTTGCATTTCGTTTCCTCCGGCTATGAAGAAATAAAAATATTCAACCCTTCCTCACAATTCTTCGTCGAGACTAAAAGCAGTCTGTGATTTAATATTTCCCCAGTGGGAAATTCGGTGCAATTTGGTTCCTTAAGCTGAAAAATTACGCTAAAAATCTTTCCGTGTCGCTTCCCCATACGGAAACGGTAGGTCGCAACAATAGTAAATAGTTAAAAACTAATACTATGGATAAGCTACTGTAAGTGTCCGGACAAAGGCCCATCGCATCCAACGGTGGGGCGTTCTTGTTTGCAGCAGATGGGACGAGCCCGCTCGGGCTACCCTCAACCACCTTGCCATCTCTTTATATTCCGGATGCGCAGTGTCCTGCAAGATCATCTTGAGATGGGCATATCCAATGAAACTACCACAATCTTTTGGGGGGTGCCTTCATCACCTATCCATGGTCTGCAGATGAGATGGCTAGCGTATATAAACGCTCGAGGATAAACTCTGTCCCGGGTACGCGTTATGCAGGTATACCATTAGTTCACGAGGGCTCAGCGGTGTTTATTTTCTTCCAGAAAGCAACCGATCATTGGGAGGGCAGCAAATTTGATGTCGGAATATTTTGAGTGGAAACATATTCCCAACACGAAAATTTTTCCACGCTTCGGATTCTAATCGAATTCTAATGTGATCTTGCAGGTGGACCGTTCTTTTCACTCGTACCTTTATTGGAGTCCACCACCGTATTATCCTTTGCCCAATTTGCAAAGCGGTCAGCAGCATGCTGGCCTCCTTGAGGGACCTATTTTTTCCAGCATCCCTGCACTTCTTCGCCATCAGAAAGTTTCCTTTTTCGAACATTGACAAAAAGATAACGGTGTGTAATATCCGTAATATTTATCGCGGACAGGTGGCATAACAATTTCGAGTATACCATCATCTCTTCATCACAACTTTGAAATTATGAGCCAGCTGGTAAGTGATTTCCTCATCGAGCGGCTATGTCAATGGGGCATCTCCAGAATATTTGGTTTTCCGGGCGATGGCATAAACGGCGTTCTAGGCGCCCTTAACCGGGCGAAAGAGAAAATGTCTTTTATCCAGACGCGTCACGAGGAGCTGGCGGCCTTTATGGCCTGTGCACATGCCAAGTTCACGGGGCAAGTCGGCGTTTGTATGGCCACTTCGGGACCGGGAGCCATCCACTTGCTCAATGGCCTCTATGATGCCAAGCTGGACCATCAGCCTGTGGTTGCAATAGTAGGGCAGCAATCACGGATGGCCCTTGGCGGGAGTTATCAGCAAGAGGTAGATCTGGTCTCGCTTTTCAAAGACGTGGCCCATGAGTACGTACACATGATCACCACTCCCGCGCAAGCCCGGCACGTCATCGACCGGGCGGTTCGCATCGCACGGGCCGAAAGGACGGTGACCTGTATTATTATTCCCAACGACGTGCAGGAATTGAAGGCGGAGCAGCCGCCTATGAAACATGGCAGTGTTCGAACGGGTATCGGCCACGCGCAATTGAACCTCGTGCCCCCCACTCGTGAGCTGCAGCGTGCGGCAGACATTCTGAATGCAGGCGAGAAGGTGGCCATCTTAGTCGGCGCAGGCGCGCTACAGGCAGCGGAGGAAGTAATGAGCATAGCGGAGACGCTTGGCGCCGGGGTCGCAAAGGCCCTGTTGGGAAGAGCCGTACTGCCCGATGATCTGCCTTACGTGACGGGCGCCATCGGGCTTTTGGGCACTGCGCCGAGCTGGGAAATGATGCGGGACTGTGATACCTTTCTCATGATCGGAAGCGGCTTTCCCTACAGCGAGTTCCTACCCAAAGACGGACAGGCCAGGGGCGTGCAGATCGACATCGATCCCAAGATGCTGAGCCTGCGATATCCCATGGAAGTCAACCTGATTGGAGACAGCAAGAAGACCCTGGAGGCGTTGTTGCCATTGCTCGAATACAAGGACAAGCGCGCATGGCGGAATACCATCGAGGAGAATATTCGAAAGTGGTGGAAATTGCTGGAAGCGAGAGCTATGAATAGCGCCAACCCAATCAATCCACAGCGGGTATTCTGGGAACTTTCACCCCTATTGCCGGACAACTGTATCCTGACATCCGACTCCGGTTCTTCTGCCAACTGGTTTGCGCGTGACCTTAAAATAAGAAAAGGAATGATGGCCACGCTTTCCGGCAATCTTGCGACCATGTGCCCCGGCGTTCCGTACGCCATCGCTGCAAAGTTTGCATACCCCGACAGGGTAGCCATTGCTTTGGTGGGCGACGGTGCGATGCAAATGTTGGGTAACAATGCACTGATCTCCATTGCCAAGTACTGGCGCGAATGGGCCGACCCGCGTCTTGTCATTCTTGTTTTGAACAACGGCGATCTTAACCAGGTGACCTGGGAGCAGCGCATTATGGAAGGCGATCCCAGGTTCGAAGCATCTCAGCAGCTACCCGATTTCCCCTATGCGCGGTATGCGGAGATATTGGGCCTGATCGGTGTGAAGGTCGATGACCCGGAAAATTTATCCGCAGCCTGGAAAGCCGTCCTGGACGCTCCGCGGCCCGCTGTATTGGAGGTACTCACGGATCCGAATGTCCCCACCATTCCGCCGCACGTGACCTTCGACGAGATGAAAAAGTTCGCCCGCGCTCTTTTGACAGGCGATCCGGAAGAAACCGGCATCATCAGGAGCACATTTAAGGAGGTGGTCCAGGAGATCATTCCCCATAAACACTAGGCGCCGACCATGTGCTTATAGGCCAGGCTATTGACCCCAATAGAATATACTAATAATACGTTTATGGATAATTCTTCTCTTGAAAAAAGCTTACAGGCGTCCATCAGCGGCGAAGTTCGGTTTGACAGTGGGAGCCGTGCGGCTTATGCGACCGATGGTTCCAATTACCGGCAGGTTCCCATCGGGGTGGTGGTCCCTAAAACGGAAGAAGATATCATCGACACCGTGAATATCTGCCGCAAATATGGCGTTCCGCTTCTTTCGAGAGGCGGCGGTACGAGCCTGGCCGGGCAATGCTGCAATGTCGCGGTGGTCATGGACATGTCCAAGTATTTCAACCAGGTGATCGAAATCGATGCTGAAAAGCGATTGGTGAAGGTACAGCCGGGTATTGTGCTGGATATCATGAAAAAAGCGACCGAAGAAAAATTCGGCCTGACCTTCGGCCCCGATCCTGCGACCCACAACCATTGCACCATTGGCGGCATGATGGGCAATAACTCCTGCGGCACCCATTCGGTGATGGCAGCCAATTTTGGCCCGGGTGCGAGAGTCTCCGACAATACGGAAAAGCTGAGATTGATGACCTATGACGGTCTTATCATGGAAGTGGGCCCTACTCCGGAAGACCAGCTCGATGCATTTATTCGGGCCGGTGGCAGAAAAGGTGAAATTTACCGCCGGCTAAAGGCGATCCGTGACAAGTACGCCGATCTTATCCGAGAAAAATTTCCCCCCATCCCGCGGCGTGTATCCGGGTATAACCTCGACGAACTACTACCCGAAAAAGGGTTCAACGTTGCGAGGGCCCTGGTCGGCACAGAAGGTACCTGCGTCGTGATCCTGGATGCCACGCTCAAACTGATGCCGAAGCCTAATTCCCGAAGCCTGCTCGTGTTGGGTTACCCCGATGTATACAGCGCCGGCCGTCATGCACCCATTGCCATGCGGCATAAACCTATAGCGCTGGAGGGAATCGACGATCA
Organism: Puia sp.; assembly: GCA_035546735.1. Lineage (GTDB taxonomy): Bacteria > Bacteroidota > Bacteroidia > Chitinophagales > Chitinophagaceae > Puia. Next base: position 555 of record DASZWE010000291.1, on the reverse strand, counting down.
ACTGATCCAATATATGGAAAAGAAAGGTCTCAATACAAAAGATCTTACCCTGCTTCCCGGGGGTAAAGGCTGGCTGTTGGTCGAGTTCGGCGGCGATACGAAAGAGGAATCGGATGCAAAAGCGCGCGCCCTGATGGCTGAGCTCCAACAAGAAAAGGATGCGCCAAAAATGAGTTTGTTCGATGACCCGGCGCAGGAAAAGAAATTATGGGAGGTCAGGGAGTCGGGACTTGGCGCAACGGCCTTTGTTCCGGGCATGAAACCGGCCTGGCCGGGCTGGGAAGATTCAGCCGTCCATCCCGAGAATGTCGGCGAATACCTGCAAGACCTGCGCGTGCTTTTCGACAAATACGGCTATAAAGCGGCGTTGTATGGTCATTTCGGTCAAGGCTGCATCCATTGCCGCATCGACTTCGATCTTCTCACAAAGGAAGGTATCGACACCTATAAAAAGTTCAGCCAGGAGGCGGCAGCCCTTGTGGTCAGGTACAACGGGTCCTTATCCGGGGAACACGGTGATGGTCAGTCGCGTGCCGATCTGCTGGAGATCATGTA
>DASZWE010000290.1:0-7211 GCA_035546735.1 Puia sp. | reverse complement strand
ACAGCGTCATTTATGAGGCGCATGTGAAAGGCCTCACGTACCAGATGGAGGAAATACCCAAAGAAATAAGGGGCACTTATGCTGCGCTGGCGCACCCGGCGCTGGTAGGCTATCTCAGGAACCTGGGTATAACGGCCATCGAGCTGATGCCGGTGCAGCAGTCCATGTCGGAGCGTCATCTGGAAGAGAAGGGGCTGACCAACTACTGGGGGTATCATACCATTGGCTTTTTTGCACCTGACATACGGTTTTATCATGGCGAGGACATAGGCGGCCAGGTAAAGGATTTCAAGACGGCTGTCAGGGAGCTGCACAAGGCGGGTATCGAAGTGATCCTGGATGTGGTATACAACCATACCGGCGAGGGTAATGAGATGGGGCCCACCTTATCCTTTAAAGGTATCGACAATACGGAGTACTACCGGCTGGCGGAGGACAAACGATATTATTTCGACTATACGGGTACGGGGAATACGCTGAATGCGCGGCTGCCGAATGTTTTGAAGCTGATCATGGACAGTCTCCGGTATTGGGTGCAGGAGATGCATGTGGATGGGTTTCGGTTCGACCTGGCGGCCGCGCTGGCCAGGGAGTTGCATGATGTGAACCGGCTGAGCGCGTTTTTCAGCATCATCTACCAGGACCCTGTTCTTTCGGATGTGAAGCTGATAGCCGAGCCCTGGGATGTGGGAGAGGGAGGGTATCAGATCGGTCAGTTCCCCCCCGGATGGGCGGAATGGAATGGGAAATACAGGGACTGTATGCGGAACTACTGGCGGGGGACGGACAGTGTGCTGGCTGAATTCGCGGAAAGGTTTACGGGAAGCAGCGACCTGTATAAGAATGACAACCGTAATCCGACGGCCAGCATCAATTTTATCACATCTCATGATGGTTTTGACCTGACGGATCTTGTCAGCTACGAGCAGCGGCACAACGAAGCCAATGGTGAAAACAACCAGGATGGCCATGCGGACAATCTTTCCTGGAACTGCGGGGCGGAAGGGCCTACGGATGATAAGGGCATTCTGGCCTTACGTCAGCGGCAAAAAAGGAATTTCCTTACCACTTTGCTGCTTTCACAAGGAGTGCCTATGCTGCTTGGCGGGGATGAGATGGGGCATTCGAAGAAAGGCAATAACAATACTTATTGCCAGGACAACGAGCTGTCATGGCTTAATTGGAAAAATGCGGACAAGCAGCTCATTGAATTTACATGCAGGCTGGTCCATTTTCGCAAGCAGCATCCTGTATTCTCCCGCAAGCACTGGTTCCAGGGGAAGCCTGTCCGTAAAAAGGGGTTGACGGATATTGACTGGTTCCGGCCGGACGGCAGTGAGATGGAGGAGGAGGACTGGCAGGCGGGTTTTGCCAAGTCGCTGGCTATTTTTCTTTTCGGAGGGGGACTGAATACGGTGGATCAGCAGAACCAGCCTTTGACAGATGACAGCTTTTATATCATCTTCAATGCGGATGCGAATGCCATCGACTACAAGCTACCGGCAGAAAAGTTCGGCCGGCAATGGAGCAAGATATGGGATACGGCTGATCCGGAAGTCTGTACCGCGGAGAAGGGGCCGACTTATTCTCCGGAAGGCGCCGTCAAGGCGGAAGGCCGGAGCGTATTGATACTGGTGTCATCCAGGTCGTAAACCACGGCGCTCCATGCGGGCAGCGTTAATTCTTCCCCGGTGTAAATCAGCTCGGGAAGCTGTGTGTGGGAGGTCAGGACCCGAACCCAGCGATTGGCACCATCGTAGATCAGGCGATAGTTGATTTGCTGGTCGGAGAAATTGAATACCGTCACCAGCTGTCTGCTGTTGTCGGCGTTGTGCCGGTGAACGGCCAATATGGAGCGGCCTGCCAGGTCGGCCCGTAAATTTTTGCGGGAAAGGTCTTTGAGAAGGGGATGGGTCTTTCTGAGGGAGATCAATTGCCGGTGCCAGTCCAGCAGCAGGCGATACTGTCCTTTCTCTCTCTTGTTCCATTGCAATTTGGATTGGAGGAAAATATCCTCGTTCTGCGGGTCGGGTGGTTCTCCTCCCCATTCGAAGGTAGCGAATTCCTTTTTCCGTCCTTCTCTCAATTCGTCTCTCAGCCGCTGATCCTGGTGGTCGGAGAAGAAATAAAACGGGGTGTCTTCACCATATTCTTCGCCCATAAAGAGCAGGGGAAGGTAGGGGGAGAGGAGCACAGCGGCTGCCGCCAGCTTCAGGTGATGGAAGTCTACGAGGACGGACAGACGTTGTCCCTGGGGCCGATTGCCGGGGAGGTCGTGATTCTGGTTGAAGACGATGGACTGATATCCTGGCAGGCCTGCTGACGAGGCGCCGTGGCGTCGATGGCGGAAGCGCACGTATTCGCCGCTGTGGACGAATCCTTCCGTATAGGCTTTGGCAAACTGGTCCAACCGTCCGAAGTCTTTATAGTGTTTGATCCCATCCTTATCCAGGAGTACATAGAGGGCGTGGTGAAAATCATCCATCCACTGGCTGTCGAAGCCATAGCCGCCCACCTCCGGCGGGGCGACCACACGAGGGCTGTTGAGATCGGACTCCGCGATGAGATAGAAGGGGCGGCCAGACTGCTGCTGCCATTTGCGAAGGGTGGTATGCAGGAGGTCCCAGATGCGGACGGCATTCCTGTCGAAGATCTCGTGGACGGCGTCGAGTCGTAGTCCATCGATGTGATAATTGTCAGCCCAGTGGAGTGCATTTCCGATGACGAAATCCTTCACGCCATCCGACCAGGCGCCGTCATAATTGAACGCTTTTCCCCAGGGCGTCTGATACTTGTCCGTGAAATAAGGACCGAAAAAGGGAAGACTGTTGCCTTCATAGCCCACATGATTGTAGACTACATCTAAAAATACTGCCAGACCGCGTTGATGACAGGCATCCACCAGCTGTTTGAGCGCATCGGGGCCGCCGTACGTATTCTGGACGGCATAGAGGAAGGTTCCGTCATAACCCCAGTTGCGGGCGCCGGGGAATTGGGCCACGGGCATGAGCTCGATGGCATTGATGCCTGTCGCTGCCAGGTCGTCCAGCCGGGAAATGGCTGCGGTGCAGGTGCCTTCGTCGGTGAAGGCGCCGATGTGCAGTTCATAAAAAATAAGCTCTTCCAGGGGAAGGCCCCGCCATTTTTCGTCCCGCCAGGTGTATTGTGAGTGATCTATTACTTCAGAGGGCCCGTGGATGCCGTTGGGCTGGTAGTGGGAGACGGGGTCGGGCCTGTCGACATCGTCATCGGGGCGGTAGAAATAGCGGTGGCCTGCTCCTATGCCGGGCACTTTTATATGAAAGTATCCGTCGGAACATTTATCCATGCCGATGCGTCTGTTCTCATCGGGAAGATGAAGGATCATGCTGTCCTTTTCCGGGGCCCACACCGTGAAGGTGCAGCTGTCGTTATGTATGATGGTCGGTCGCATTTGGATTCGAAGAGATGGATTGCCATTCGTCCAGGCGGACGACCAGTCCTTCATCGCCTCCCAGATCGATCCTGTCTTTGACAATGGTTTGTTCCTGTTCAGGAAATGTATCGATAACGATCCCGCCTTTGAAGTGAAGGGTACGGGGGGCGAAATAGCAGGGGCGGTGTGTCAGGTTCAGCACGATGAGAAAAGCGGGACAGCCCTCACTGTGGCGGATATAGGCCAGCATCTGATGATCGGAAAATACAGGCTGGTAGCTCCCTGTCATGAGTGATGGTTCGCGCTGCCGCAGCTGGATCAACCGTTGGTAGAGGCTGAGCATGGAATATTTATCCTGTCGCTGGACCTGGACATTGTCACGGAGCCAGGTCTTATCCAATCTCAACCAGGGGGTCCCGGTGGTAAACCCCGCCTGTTCGCTGTTATCCCATTGCATGGGGGTCCGTTCCGGATCGCGGCTAAGATTTTTATCCGGCATATTCAGCCCCTGCGGGTCCTGTATCTCTTCCTCGGGGATGGGGACGTCCCGCATGCCTATCTCATCGCCATAATAAAGCGTGGGCGTCCCTCTGAGGGTAAGCAGGAGTATCGCGGCGACCCTTGCCTGCTGAAGGCCGATGCGGCTGGTGATCCGGGGTTGATCGTGGTTGCCCATGACCCAATTGGGCCAGGCGTCGGCTGGAAGCGCTGCTTCATATTCGTCGATGTTGGCTGACAATATCTTCGGATCCCAAGGAAGGGTGATGAGCATAAAATTGAACGGAAGGTGGGCTTCTTCCCTGGCGCTGGTGCCGTAATAGGTCACGAGCCTGTTGACCGGAAGGTATATTTCGGCGATCATCAGCCGCTGTTGATATTCGTTCAATAATTTGCGCATCCGGGCGACGATGTCGTGCATTTCCGGCTGGTCCGTGGAATAAACAGGCAGCAGCTGGTTATAGGTGGCCATGGTGGGCTCATAGTCAGGGTTATGAGGATTATCGCGGAGCTGTTTGTCCTTTATCAGGTGCCACATGGCGTCTACCCGGAAGCCATCCACGCCTTTGTCCAGCCAGAAGCGCATGATGTCCAGCATGGCATTTTCCACTTCGGGATTGCGCCAGTTGAGATCGGGCTGTTTGACAAGAAAGGCGTGATAATAATATTGTTTTGTCTTTTCATCCCATTCCCAGGCGCTGCCACCGAAGACGCTGAGCCAGTTATTGGGAGGGCTGCCATCGGGTTTGGGGTCTTTCCAGATGTACCAGTCCCTTTTCGGGTTGTCGCGGGAGGATCGTGATTCCTGGAACCAGGGATGTTCGTCCGAGCTATGGTTGGGGACGAAGTCCAGGATCAGCTTCATACCGGCCTCATGAATTCGATGCAGCAACTCATCGAAATCCGCCATGGTCCCGAAGGCGGGCCATATGCCTCTGTAATCCGAGATATCGTATCCGAAGTCGGCCATGGGGGAAGGATAGATAGGAGATATCCATATTGCCTTTATTCCCAGCCCTTTCAGGTAGTCCAGTCGTCGCATGACGCCTTTGAGATCGCCGATGCCGTCCCCATTGCTGTCCTGGAAGGACCGTGGATAGATCTGATAAATGAGACCGTCCTGCCACCAGAGATATTGTTGGTCGTTTGCCATGCATTGGGATGATGCAAGTAAAATGCCATGGCATAGGTTTTTCAAGAATATATACATGCATACTCCCCGTCATACGGATCCTGATCCTTCTCCCGCCTGGTGGAAGGAAGCTGTGATCTACCAGGTGTATCCCCGCAGCTTTAAAGACAGTAATGGAGACGGGGTAGGGGATCTGAGGGGCATCATTTCCAAGCTGGATCATATTGCCAGACTGGGTGTGGATATCGTCTGGATCAATCCCGTGTATCTTTCTCCGGACAGGGACAATGGATATGATATCAGCGATTACCGCGCTATCCAGCCGAAGATGGGTACGATGGAGGATCTGGAGCTGCTGATCCGGAAAGTGCATAAAAAGGGCATGAAGATCATCATGGACATGGTGATCAATCATACCAGCGATGAACATGTGTGGTTCAGAGAGGCGCGCCGTTCGCGGGACAATCCTTATTATTCTTATTATCATTGGTGGCCGGAGGAAAAGGGGGAACCTCCGCACCGTTGTGGATTTTTTGACCCTGCGGGAAAGGGCTGGCATTATAATAAAGCCACCCGCAGCTGGTATCTGCATTATTTTTCGGAGCATCAGCCAGACCTCAACTGGGAAAACCCTGAAGTACGTGAGCAGCTGTATGATATATTGCGATACTGGCTGGATAGGGGCATCGACGGATTCCGGCTGGACGCCATCACCTTTATTTCGAAAGATACCCGATGGCCGTATGTAACTTCCACGATCCTGAAAGACCATTACTATGGTGACTGGGGACATTACTATGCGAAAGGGCCGCGGCTTCATGAATACCTGCGGGAGATGTGTGAAAAAGTATGGCGTTATTATGATGTCCTGACCATTGCGGAAGCGCCCGGCATAACAGCGGATGAAGCCAATCTTTTTGTGGATCCCGGCCGGAGAGAGCTGAATATGGTGTGTCATTTCGAGGGTATCATGGTTGGGTATGTACCGGGTGAGTTCAAGAAGATGCGGCCGGGCGGATATGATCTGAAGGAGCTGAAAAAGATCTATACCCGTTGGGATGAGGCGCTGGATGGCAGCGGATGGGGGACCATCTACCTGGGCAATCATGATCAACCCCGGATGATCTCGCACTGGGGATGCGATGGCGCCGAGTACAGGGATGTGTCGGCCAGGATGCTCTTTACTTTTTTGCTGACCATGCGGGCTACGCCATTTATTTACAACGGGGATGAGATCGGGATGGTGAATATTAAATTCGAGGACATCGAAGACTACCAGGACATAGAGACCCGGCAGGTATATCAGCGTATAAGGGACAGCGGTGGGGATGTGGATGCCTTTATAAGAGACCAGCAGCTGGCGGGCAGGGACAATGGCCGGACGCCTTTTCAATGGAACAATCGCGCAAATGCGGGGTTTACGCGCGGGAAACCATGGTTGAAGGTGAATCCCGACTATTCGCAGATCAATGCGGCCGCCCAGGAAAATGATCCGTCTTCCCTGCTCCATTTCGTACGGTATCTTATAATGCTGCGGAAAAGCATTCCCGCGCTGATGTATGGGAAGTACGAGCTGTTGTTGCCGGAACATCCGCATATTTATGCTTATCACAGGAAGCAGGAAGACGACTGTTGCCTGGTGATGTTGAATTTTACCTCGCGTGAAGTGTCCTGTCCCGCGGATTGTTCCATCCCTGTAGGCGGGGAGATCATCGTGAATAATTATTCGGGCATCCGGGAAAAGGATAGCCATTGGTGGCTGCGGCCTTACCAGGCGTTGGTTTGCAGGATAAAAAGCGGGTCAGGTTAAAAGCTTTCGGAAAGCCTTTATCATTTGCCGGACAGGAAAAGGCTGCCTGCAGGAGGCCGGATGTTACGCTCCCGGTTACTGCGAGGGTTTGTTTATGAGCAAGCAAGGCGGTCCTTATCGTCCCGATGTCGTCGATGGGAAAAATATTCGTCAGGCGCTGTTGCATAAAAATAGCATTGCAACGAAGGGGCCAAACTAACGGTCGTGGCTGGCATGTTTATTTCTACGGTATCGGCGTGCTGAAAGAGAAGGGGATAAAAACCCTTTAAGGTTGTCCCGAGCCGCCGGAAGAGCCGTATACCTGTCCGTTGGCATAGCTGCCGTCGTTGCTGGCCGATAGGGCCGGGTGCTACGCC
>DASZWE010000289.1:0-4729 GCA_035546735.1 Puia sp. | reverse complement strand
AGGATATTATCCGTCTGTGTATTCTTCAGGTCCGTCAATCCCTGTACCAGTTTTGTCTGTGCATTTATCACTACCGGAGCGTCGGCATTGGGGTCATATCCATAGAACAGGGGAGTATACTGGCGATGGCTTTCGTTGGTAAAGTCCCCGTATACGGCGCTGCGGAATGTCAGGTGCTTCATCAGGTTGATCTCGGCATATACGCTTCCTACATAGCGATACAGGATGTCGACATTATAGATCTTGTTCTGCATGTCGATGAATGGGTTTTGAACACCGGAGTTCTGCAATGCGGAGTACGTAGTAGAGTATAGGTTTTGCGTGATCGTGTCGTTGCCATACAAATTGGCAACTTTGAATGGTTTCGTTTTTGCCGAGACCTGGGGCATGATCTGACGGGCGAGGCCTAGTTCGCCGGTGGCGTCGTAGGGCAGGTTCTCCCGCATGGCCGTAAAGTTGACGCCTACTTTTAGCCACCGATTGATCTTGCATTCGTCATTGATCGTTGCGGTGATCCTTTCGAGCTGTTCCTTTACCACCATACCCTGGTCCAGCGTATAGCCGACGCTGAAATTGAATTTGTTGTTCTCCGTGGAGTTGGCAATGGAGAGATTGTTGGCGCTCTGGACGCCTGTCCGGGTTATAGCGTCTATCCAGTCGGTGTTGTTTTGCAGATCCGGGATGGAGAGATAGCCGGTGTTCGTTACCCCGTTGTTGGCGTTCTCCTGCGCAAACAGGGTATTGAACTGGCTGGCGTTGGCGAGTTTAATCTTGTTCACCAATTGCTTTATGCCTGTGCTGGTGGAAAAAGTGAAGAAGGATTGTCCCGCCTTGGCTCTTTTCGTCGTAATGATAATAACTCCATTGGCGCCCTGGTTGCCGAAGATGGCCAGCGAAGAGGGATCTTTCAGCACTTCCATGGATTCGATGTCATTGGGGTTGACATAGTTGATATCATATGTAAACACGCCATCCACGACATACAGCGGAGAAATGCTGGCGATACTACCCGTACCACGGATGCGGATATCGGGGTTTTGCCCGGGCGTACCGTTGTTGACGATGTACACACCGGCGACCTTGCCCTGCAGGCTGGCTACCGGGTTGGTATTGGGTTTATCGGCTATCTCCTTGCCGTCGATCTTTACGATGGAGCCGGTGAGGTCGCGTTTGGTGGCCTGGCCGTAACCGATGACCACGACTTCATCCATTACCTTTTTGGCAGTGGTCAGCTTGACGTTGATCACCGACTGGTTGTTGATGGCTACCTCCTGGGTCTCATAACCGATGTAGGAGATGACCAGCCGGCCTTTTTCGGGCACGGTGAGCGTAAAGTTACCGTTGTTGTCAGTGGATGTTCCATTGACCGTTCCTTTGACGGTGATGGAGACGCCGGACAGGGGTTCGCCGCTCTCGCCGGTGATCTTACCGGTGATCTTGATGTCCTGGGCCTCGGGGGAGCTGGATACCACCACGATAAGGTTGTTATCCAGCATTTTGAAGGTTAGATCGGTGCCCGTGAACATATTGCTCAGCACATCCCTGATCCCCAGGTCTTTAACGTCGATGTTGATTTTTTTATGTATGGTATTCAGGCGGCTGTTGTAAAGAAATCGGTAGACGCCTTGTTTTTCGATGGAGTTAAGAGCCTTCGATATCTCTACCTGTCTCAGGTTGAGGGATAACCTCTCCTGCCCGTTTACCTTGGCCGACACCTGCATCGTCGCTACAAGTATCAGTAGAAAGGTGAGTTTCATAAACAAAAGAGCTTTTTTTACGGCATGAGGACTCACGCCCCCAATCGTTAGCATTTTTTTCATACTTTTAAACTTGTGGGTTATAATAAAGAGTGAAACCGGCGCTGCTGTTCCAAATGCATTACCGGATTTCCGATGTAACCTTAGCGGGGGATGCGCCAACATTTCCCGCTTTCTTTTTTTGTTTATGTGCTGTTATTCATTTGTTTGTACCAGGATTTAATTTAATCATATCAGTTATTGAATGGTGATTTGGTTCCCTTCTATGGAGTAATTGAAATTATTGGACAGCTTCAATGCATCCAGCGCCTGCAAAATGGTCTCTTTTTCAAAGATGCCGGTGAAGTGTAAGCTCTCCTTTTCCGGGGTGCTGAACCGGATGGTGACGCCATACCATCTTTCCATCGACTCGGCCAGGCTTCTGAATTCTTCGTCCTGGAAGATCAGCTTGTTATCCACCCAGGAGGTTTCGATCATGGCTCCGGAGCGATGCTCATATGTCGGCTTGCTGATGACAACGAGGGAACTGTTGTCGGGGCGATCGTGACGGCGCACTTCTTCTTCCTTGTTCAGCCTGGCGCTGTCCTCGTTGCCCACGACCAGCTTTTCATTGGGTTTCAGCACGATCTTGTCGCTGGGTCTGTTATGGATGGAGACTTCGATGCTGCCGCGGATAAGGGTTGTTTCCGTGGTCTTATCGGCGGGGTAGGATTTTACGTTAAAGCTGGTGCCCAGCACCCGTATATCGATGCGGGCGGTGTGGATGACGAAGGGTTTGCTGGCATTGGGAGCTACGTCAAAAAAGGCTTCGCCTGTAAGGGTAACGATGCGCTGTGTAACGCCAAAGCTCTTTTCATAATTGATGCGGCTGCCGGCGTTGAGCCAGACGACGGTGCCGTCGGGCAGTGTGAGGTGGGTGCGCGAGCCGTTGCCGGTGAATATTTCGTTGCCGGCCAGGGCAGGGGTTACGGCTGCGGGGGCCGCGGTTATGGGTGGATTTGTATTGGTACGAGTATAGAGGCTTGTAATGACAATGGCTGTCATAAGTGCAGCGGCTGCCAGGAAATATAGGGGGCGCCTGTGTTTGCGATGTTGTTCCTGTCCCGGATAGCCGTCGGCGTCGTCGGCCGTGACGGAGCGTGTGAGGACGGCGGTGGGCGTGTGGGTATAGTCTATCCTCAGGTCCTGCATACGGTCGAGATGACGGGAAAAAGCTTCTTCGGCGATGTGGAGCTCCTGTGGATCGCAAGGGTTCCAGAGGTCGGAAATGGTTTGCAGGGGATAGTGCAATTCGGGGTTCTGGCGGAGCAGTTCTTCCAGTTCCCGAAGCTCTTCCGGAGTCGCTTCCCCAGTTAGTTTTTTAGCGATGAGATTCCAGGTGTATTGCGTGTGTTCGTGTCCCATCTTGTGTGTAGTAGACCTCAGGCAGACAGACACCGGGTCTGTTGGTAGGACAGACATTTTCGAAAAAACCCCCAAAAAAATTTTAAATTTTTTTAACATTTCTAATGGGTAGATTTTTGCTATCTGATTATCAGCGAGTTGGCTATTCGGGTGCGGGGCGACTTTGCCGGACTATGTGTGGGACCTAGCGGGGATGTTTTATGGAGGAGGACATGGTCTTCTGAATATCGAAGCTAACGGCGGTGCCGATCTTATGAAGGGCTATAGCCAGCTGGTTCTCAACTGTTTTTATAGATATATTCAATAGTTCCGCCACTTCTTTGTATTTGAGTCCATCTTCTTTTGCCAGCTTGAAGATTATTTTGCATTTCGGGGGGAGCTGATCGATGGCCTTTTGTATGCGGGTGAGCATATCGGCGGTGATCAATAGCTGTTCCGGGTCGAAGTAGAGGCTGGTGAAGTTGTTTTGTAATTCTTCGAGGGGGTTGGTGGCGGCGTTGCGTTTTTGTTTTTCGAGATAATTATAGGCGTGGTTGCGGGTGGAGACGTAGAGGTAGAGTTTCAGGTTCTCTATTTTTTCCAGGTCCTTCCGTTTTTCCCAGACTTTGATAAATACGTCGGAGATGATCTCTTCGGCGGGTTCTTTTGCTTTGACGAGGGTTTTGGCGAACTGGAAAAGGTAGGAGTACAGGGAAGTGAACAGCTCTTTATATGCCTGCTGATCGTCGAATCGGGCGATCCGGGTTTGCAGTGTTTGAATGGTAGTAGCGGTAATCATCTGGCAAAGCAAAAGTCAACCAACATGCTCAATATTTAGCAATAATAAGATTTTCTCTTAATTTGGACAGTTTCTTTTAAATGTTTGCTGCACCGGTGGGGCGGGCTTTGTCCTGCGGGGGTAAAAGGAGGTTGAGCGGTGGAGGGGGAGGTAAACTATTGATGGGGATGAAAACCGGAGTCTGTCCAGAACACCGCTGGCCGGAGGCGGATTTATTTTCGGACTTAGCCGGAATTTTTATACTTTTGCAGCCGCCGGTTTTGGCAGGACCCTTAGCTCAGCCGGTTAGAGCATCTGACTCATAATCAGAGGGTCGCTGGTTCGAGCCCAGCAGGGTCCACGGATAGTGAAGCACTTAATGCATAGCGTAGGTGCTTTTTTTATTTATGCGGGCGATGGCCGCCGATGTGCGCGCCTCATGCGGCGGGGAACCTGACAGATAGCTTGCAACCGTGTCCGGGACTGCTTTCCAGCACAAACTCGCCGTTGAATGACTCGATCCGGTTGATCATGTTGGTAATGCCGATCCCTTTTCGGTTTTCCGCGAATTCGAAGCCCTTTCCATCGTCGATGACCACCACGTTGATAAAACCTCCATCCGAATCGAGCACGATGTCGACGGATGATGCCTGTGCGTGTTTGAGGATATTCGTGATCTGCTCCTGGATGATGCGATAGATGTTCAATTTGAGATCGGCATCGATGGATGGAATGCCGACCCGATAGTCGAATACGGCCTGGATCGCGCTTTTTTGATTGAGGTTGTCGACCAGCGGCTGGATCAGTTCCT
>DASZWE010000288.1:0-10729 GCA_035546735.1 Puia sp. | reverse complement strand
GACAGCTCAGTGGCCGCCTATTGGATGGAGCACTATGACCTCACCCATATCATCCAGCGGGACTGGCCGAAGATCGGGGAAAAGCTAAAGGGCAAGATCCATATCTATGTGGGGGATATGGACAGCTATTATCTGAACAATGCGGTGTATACGGCGGAGGACGTCCTTAAGAAGCTGCAAAACCCTGTCTGCAGCTGTGAGGTGGATTATGGCGACCGGGCGGAGCACTGCTGGAACGGGGATCATGCGCACCCCAATTATATAAGCCGGCTGCGCTATCACCAGATGTATATCAAAAAATGGGCGGAGGAGGTGCAGCGCCGCGCCCCTAAGGGTGCGGACCTGCGCTCGTGGAGATACTAGACAGCTGGAGCTCCAGCATTTGCTTGTACACCATGAACCGCTGCTGTCCATAGTATTCTGCCGTCCTGATGGCAAGACCTGTGAGTTCGTTGAGCTCGTCGTCGTTGAAGTGATCTCCTACGAAATAGCGGTAGTCTTTCGTGATGAATGCTTTCAGTGAGGCATAGAGCTCGCTGTTCCGCTCCGGCGTAATGAGTCCTCTATCCATCAGCTGTATATATGCCTGTCTCAGCTGTGGCTCGTATTTTTCTTTCAGGGTTGCTATGATGCTCATCACAGCGTCGTGGGAGATGCCTCCTGCATAGAAGGGATTGATGGTCTTTAATGTCATATTGACGACCCCGGCGTATTCGTCATATTCGCGGCTGATGGATCGATAGGATCTGTAGGCATTGCGGAGGGCGTCCTTATCGAGGGTCTGCTGCAGGAAAAAATAATAAGCCTGCCGGTCCAGGGACTGGAGGCGTTTGGTGAGGCCGGCGGTGTCCTTTTCCAGGGTCTTTATGACCGTGTCCGCGTCCCTGTGGGAATGTTTTATGCCGTCGACATCGAAGCTGGTGACGTCGAGGCGTCTGTCCCTGATGGCTTTTACGAGCTCGATGTCTTTTTCCAGGGAATTGATGGCGGTTTGCAGCTGGCCTGTCTCGTCGTTGAAAAGTTGTTCGAAGGTGGCGGGGGCGGACCCGGGGGCGTCCAAAGATGACGAGCTGTCCGGGGAACCGGGGGCGTCCAGGTCCCAATCGACTGTGATGAACCTGCCTTCGTAAAATCCATTATAAGCGGGGGGCAGGGCATAGGTCTCTTTCCGGGCGTTGTACCAGCGTCCGAACTCCTGGCTGTCGTATGGTCTGACATCGTCCTTAAGGGTAACATTTGCGTAGAGATGGCGGGTCAGCTGTTCCTGGAGGGCCTGCGGCTGTTCGAAGAGGAGCCAGGGGCTGCTGGTGTCGGGAGGGGCGTCGATGGAGAACCGGTCGAGATGCGCCTTCCTCTCGGGGAGGGTGGGATGGCTGGCCCATTGATCCCTGTAGTTGATACGGCTGCGTGAAAAGGACTGTATAAAATGATAGGATATTTCGGGCAGGCCGTTTTTTACGGGGAGGTGGTAGTCGCCGGCGAGTGACTGTAGGACGACGAGCTGGTCGGTGAAGATGTTGGTGGCGATCCTGTTTTCCTTCAGCCGGGTGTTAGCATTGTTGAGGGCGCTGTTATAGCAGTTGGCGGCCACTTCGATACGGCTGAGGGCGCTGATGACGTTGTTGCCGCCTGATACCGAGGCCGCGACGGTGTCGGCATGGAATTCCATCTCCCGGCTAAGACCTCTGTAATTCTTATTGATCTGCTTGTACATGCCCCGGAGTATCCACTGGATGCCTTCGGCGATCTTTACAGTGATGCTGACGAAGATGCGGAGGTAGCCGTGTAAGTTACCCCATGCGCGAAGAAAGGAGCTGTAGCTGTTGTTCTCGAAGAGCATGTTATGGATGACCTTGTTCACGTTGTAGGTAAAGCTGCCCAGCTTCATGCTTTTCTGGCTGAAATGACCGAACTCATGGGCAACGACCGCCTTGAATTCACTGAGGTTTATGCTATTGACCAGTCCGAGACCTATCTCGAGATTTTTCCGGACGGGGAAGAACATGCTCCAGAAGCTGGAGTTATAAAACACACAGGCGTTGACGTCAGGAGATAGGAAGATCTTTTTGGGGAAGGGGGTCTGTGTCTCTGTCGTTAAACGCCGGATAAAGGCGTACAGGCGGGGATGCTGCTCTTCCGTGATCTCTACCCGGCGGGAGTTTTCGTCCCTGGCTACGGCGAATATGAACTTTACAAGAAATACGATAACGGAGACGCCTACGCATATCAATCCCAATCCCAGTATAAGGGTGAGGAACATGGGTTTGGCGATGATGATGGCAACGCCAAGCCAGCAAAGGACGATGGCCAGGACGATGGCGGCGGCTACGAGCAGGAGATAGACGAGGGCGAAAAGGACGATGGAGGTAATGACGACCCCTACCTGTTTGCGAAAGGCCGGAGAGACATCCACCGGATCGACACCGGCGGGGGCTGGGGGATATAGGTTATTCTCCATAGAAGGATGGGTTGGGGTAAGACAGGGACTCCTACTTGCTGAGGAACCCAAAATCCACTACCCGGCGGAGGTATTGCTTGTCCCGTATGACCCAGGTGAATTCGCTGCCTCCGCTGTTGACATTGAGCATATAGATATAAAAAGTGTGTTTGTCATTGGAAAGGAAGACGCCATTACGGCTACGGGTAGAGCCTCCCTCATTGAAGCTGAACTGGGGGTCATAGAGGTCGTTGTAGGCGTTGGGGGGTATGGCCACGGTGTCCGCGCCTACGACGACGGTGATGGATTGTATGGTAGTCTGTGGAGCCACGCCGTAGGCGCCACCGTAATAGGGATGGTTGTCGATGCGGAGGAGGTGCTTATCCATGTACATCATCTTGTGTTTGGAGGGGAAGAAGACGCCTGTACGGATGGTGACCTGGATATTGTTGCCCTCGAAGATCATGTAATTGCTGCCTACTTCCTTGACGGGGATGCTGTTAAGGGGCGCCTTGCCGATGCTTTCGTCCACGCCTGCCAGTGCGAAGCTGGCCACGTCTGCCCGGACGCCCTTATCGCTGATCCTGGAGAAGTTGTCCTTTTTACTGCGATAGTCGGGGAAGTCCAGGTCCTGGGCCGTGACGGTCCTGGCGATGAATGCGAAGAGGAAACAAGATAATAAGACACGCATGATCTAAAATTTATAGTTGTACTCGATGTGGCCGAGCATTTCTTTCTGCTTGTTATAGACTGTCTCATTGGCCTTTAGCCCTTTGTCGTCGTACAGGTAATACCATTTCTGATAGTCGCTGGTGCCTTGGTATACTACGAGCATGGTGGCGAGCTTGTCCCCTTCGTACCCGAACACGTAGTCGGGGAGAAGGCGCCGGGCTTTTCTATTATACCGTACGATGTCGGTGAGGTGTCCGGTTGTGTCATAATAATAAAAAACCGTAGGCAGGTCGATCTTATAACGGGTGGCGTGCTCCTCGACGATGTTGCCTTTTTCATCCTGAACAAAGCGGACGAAGGTGGTGTCGGTGGTATTCCGGATCTTGAGCATGGTGGTGGGCCTGCCGTTGGCGTCGTATTGCCAGAGGTGTTGTTCTATGGCGGTGAGATGGTTGTCCGTCTCGGTAGAGGTATTGGTGATGGATGTGATCCGTCCCTGAGGGTCATATTTATACTCCGAGGTGCTGCTGTATGTGTCGCTGCTGTCAACGGTACGGGTAGGCCAGCCGGTGGGGGAGTAGTAGGCGAAGAGCCAGGATTCGGGGGTGCCTTTTGTGTGGGTATGGGTAGTGATGACGGAGAGGTCGCCCATATCCTGCTGGCCCTGGAAGCCTTCGGAGGGCTTGCCATCGGCCTCAAAGCTGCTGAGCGTAACGGACTTCACCTTATTGTCCTTGTACAATTTCCATTGCCGGGCGGTTTGGGCAGTGACGATCAGGTCCTTATAGTAGAACTGGGCGCTACCAACCTTTACGAGCGTGACGAGCAACAAGGAGCCGACAAATGACCTGGATAGACGTGCCATGTTAGAGCAAGTAACGAAAAAATCCCTGTTTTAATACATCAGAAGTACCTAAGTTCCTTATTTTTATCAAAATAACCCCCCGGTGTCGCATTTAAAGGAAAGGAAAGAAAAGATATGTCTTAATTGTAATACTGACCTGGCAGGGCGGTATTGCCATGTATGCGGGCAGGAAAATCTGGAACCTAAGGAGACGGTATGGCATCTTGTAACGCATTTTTTTAATGATATCACCCACTTCGACGGGAAATTCTTTGAGACGGTGAAACTGCTGCTGCGGAAGCCGGGTTTTTTATCGGCCCAGTATGTGGCGGGACGGCGGGCGTCGTTCCTGAACCCTATCCGGATGTATGTTTTCACTTCGGCCATATTTTTTATCATTCTCTTCTCGTTGCGGGGGCCAAAGGAGTTTGTAAATCTAAACGAGGGGGCGGGGGGCAAGCGGGGATTGGTGGAACTGGAGCGGACAAAGCTCAGGCAGGACAGTATCCTGACCCATACGGATGATAAGGACGACCGGGAGGATGCGGAAAGGGCGTCGGCGAAGTATAAAATGAGGATAGCGGCGGTGAAGCATGTATATGGGGACAGCACGAGCCGGAAGTTTACGGATGAAGAGCTGGATCAGGCGGTGATACAGGATATGAGGGACAGCATACTGCGAACGGATGTGCCGCAGGTGGTGAAGACAAGGCTGGCTGGGGCGATAAAGGAGCGGGAACGCAATGCGTCCAATGAAAACATGAGCTTTTTTGGGATCAACCAGGGCTATCGCACGGTGGAGGAATATGACAGCGCCGAACGCAGGATGCCGGAAGATCTCCGGGATGGCTGGCTCAAGCGGCAAATGACGCATAAGCTGATACATCTGCAGCAGGAGTATCATGCGGATAAAAAGGCTTTTAAGGAACACCTGGGGGAAAATATCCTGCATTCCTTCCCCAAGATACTTTTTGTCACGTTGCCGATATTTGCATTGCTATTAAACATCCTGTATTTCCGGCATAAGAAGCAGTATTACTATGTGGATCATGGCATTTTCGCCATTCATGTCTATTGTGCGACCTTTATACTGTTGCTGATGGCGATACTGGTGAACAAGCTGGGGGATGCGACAGGGGTGGGATGGGTCAGGATCATTTCCATAATCCTTCAGCTGGGCATCTGGTTCTATATCCTGATATACCTATACAAGGCGATGCGGGGTTTCTATCACCAGGGGCGGTTCAAGACCTTCTTAAAATATTTTATTGCCTGCGTCCTGTCCTTTACCATCAACCTCATTGTTTTTGTGCTGTTCATGGCCTGGTCTGTGATCAGTCTTGGGTAAGGATCAAATCCGGAGGGTCTTCCGGCTAAAAATATTTTTTATGAGTGAGCATAACGATGCATTTCAGCGACTGGTAACTATTATGGATGAACTAAGGGAGAAATGTCCCTGGGACAGGAAGCAGACGGTGGAGTCCCTTCGTCCCCTCACCATCGAGGAGACGTATGAGCTGGCGGACGCCATTACGGACGGGGACTGGAAGGGGATCAGGGAGGAATTGGGGGATCTGCTGCTTCATATCGTGTTTTACGCCAGGATAGGTAGGGAGAAGGGCGAGTTTACGCTGGAGGAGGTGATCAATGGTATTTGCGATAAACTGGTGGCCCGGCACCCCCATGTCTATCCGCCGCCGGCCGATGCGTCCCAGGCGGGGCTGGTGACGGTGAATAATGAGGAGGATGTAAAAAAGAACTGGGAGAAGCTGAAGCTAAAAGAGGGGAAAAAATCTGTTCTGGGCGGAGTGCCTGTCTCTCTGCCTGCAACGGTGAAAGCTATCCGGCTGCAGGAAAAGGCGGCGCAAGTCGGGTTTGAATGGGATGAGACGGCGCAGGTATGGGAAAAGGTCAAGGAGGAGATGGAGGAGCTGCAGGAGGCGGTAGCTTCCAAGGACCGGGCGCATATACAGGAAGAGTATGGAGATCTGGTCTTCTCGCTCATCAATTACGCACGATTTTTGCAGATAGATGCGGAGAATTCCCTTGAACTGACAAACCGCAAGTTCATAGCCAGGTTTACCCGGATGGAGCAGGAAGCGCTCGCGCAGGGCAAACAGCTGGCCGACATGACCCTGGAGGAGATGGATGGGATCTGGAATTCTATTAAAAAGCAAAAACCCTGGGATTGAAGGCCTTTTTTACTGATATTTTCCGCAAGAACCGTTGGCTGATGCTGGAGGCTCTTGGGCTGTTCCTGTGCGGCTATTTCCTCAATCTATATTTCAATGGCGATGCTTCTGTCCGGAGTCTCCGGAATTCCATACAGTCTTCTCTGCAGGACCGGGAGCAGGATTTCGAGCGATTGACCGGGGACACGGCGATGGTGGAGCGGCTGGCGGACCGGCAGTATACGGAGCAGGAGCTGGACAAGCTGCTGGATAAGAAATATGCCCTATTTCTCTATGACACGGATTCCAGCGGGGCGGCGTCGACGCTGCTGTTCTGGAACGATCAGCGTTCTTACCCCACTCCGGAGATCCTGGGCATGAAGGATGGATATGTCTTCTCCCAGCTAAGCAATGGCCAGCAGGACGCGATAAAAAAGACCCTGCGGCGGCGCGACGGGCGGACGATCGTAGCGGTTGCGCTTATCCCTGTGCGATGGCAGTACTTATTCTCCACGACCAATCTTACACCCGAATTTGCCGGCAATGATGCTGCGGAGGCGCGGGTATCCATATCGGCCAATCCGACGGAGTTCCCCGTGCATACTTCGCTGGGGAAGGGGGAGATCTTATTCTACCTGGTGAAGAAGCCTGGCTATCATGCTCCGTCCCATGTCTGGATCATACCGCTGGTGATCCTTTTGGGAGTGCTGCTGGTACTGGTGCTGATCCACAATGTGGCGCATACCATCCGGGAAAGATGGGGGGCAGCGTGGGGGATCGGGTTTTTGATTTCGGTGATCCTGCTGCTGCGGATACTGGTCTATGTCTATCCGGGGGTGCTGAATCTCCGCCAGTTCGAGCTTTTTGACCCTACCATTTATAGCTCCAGCATTATCCTCAGCTCGCTGGGGGACCTGGTTATCGACGCCTTCCTTTTTTGCTGGATCATTCTTTTTATCAAACGGGAGATCAGCGAATATACCATTCCGCAATCGGTGCATCGCTGGAAGAACTGGCTATGGACGATCATCGGGCTGGTCCTGCTGGTGATCACGACGTTCGGCTTTGCCAATATCGTTCAGTCGCTGGTGACGGATGCGAAGATATCCTTCAACGTGACGAATTTCTTCAGCCTGCTGACGAACTATAGCTTTGTGGGGTTCCTGGCGCTGGCTGCCCTGGCACTGGGATATTTTTTTCTGTCGCAAGTGCTGTTCCAGCTGGTGGGATACCTGGTGCGGGCGTTGTCCATCGTGCTGTATATCATCATCGCCTTTATGGGGTTGTTGTATCTCACGTTGATCGTGCTCGTCAGTCATAATTCGGCGGCGGCTACGACGACGGTGGAGCTGGATATCTTCGTGCTGTTGTGGCTGCTGGCGTATACCTGGCTGATGCAGCGGAGGGTGTTCTCGGATCTGCGATTCCGGCTGAATGTATCGGAGGTGCTGTTCTGGCTTTTTATCTTCTCCACCTCCATCTCCGCGGTGATCCTATTCGAGAACCGCAAGAAGGACGAGATAGAGCGCAAGCGGATGGCGGACCGGCTGGCGAACCAGGCGGATCCCTCCAGCGAAAAGGTGCTGAGCATTTCCTTCAGTTATATCGATGGCGACTTCCTCTCCATCATCTTCTCCCGGCTGAAGGACCCGGTGCAGAATTCGGCGATAAAGGACAGCATGGTAAACAGCAATTTCCTTGGCTATCAGCAGAAGTTCGATACGCATATTTATACCTATGATGCGAATGAGAAGCCGCTGTATAATGACCGGACCATTTCCTACGACACGCTGAATACGATCTTTACTTTATTGGGTAAGACTACGGGGATCCAGGATCTGAAGTACTACGAAAAATCCTTTGATAAATACACCTATATCTACCGCAAGGTGGTGCATGGCAGCGGGGACAGTTCGTCGAAGGTAGCGGGCTATCTCTTCATTCTGTCGGAGCCAAGGACCTATAAAGGCAGTAATGCGCTGGAGCCGGAGCTTTTCCGCCAGAAGAGCGAGGATCTGCCGGAATATTATGCCGTCTATAACAAACGGGAGCTGGTCAGCGAGAATAACGACTATCCTTTTTCCACGCATCTGACGGATGAGCAGATACCGAAGTCGGACTATGCGCATGTCCGAAAAGGGTCTTATGACGAGCTCTGGCACCGGTTCTCCCCGGACGACAGTTTTGTGGTGGTGGTGAAGCGGGACAATTCAGCGCTGGAGGATATCACGCTGTTTGCCTACCTGTTCAGCGCCTTTTTATTCCTGGTCTTTCTCTTCCGGGTGTCGGCCCTGCTGATCTGGTCGCGGCTGCACTGGAGCCAGCTGAAGAGCTACTGGCAGCTGAATATCCGCAGCCAGATACATACGACCATCATTTTTATCAGCCTTTTCTCCTTTATCGTTATCGGGGTGGCGACCATCATCTTTTTTATCAACCGATATAACCGGAATAATCAGGACAGGCTGAGCCGGGCGATGCAGGTCATGGTGAACGAGGTGCAGAACAAGCTGTCGGGGCAGATCATCTATGGCGACGAGTGGAAGTTCTATTATCCGGGTGCGCGGGGCGAGCTGCAAAAGATGATCGAGGAGGTGGCGCAGGTGCATAGTACGGATATCAACGTATATGATCTGAGCGGCAATCTGCAGATAACGTCCAACCTGATCGTATACAGCAAGGGTATACTCAGCAAAAAGATGCATCCGCAGGCGTATTACAATCTGCACCAGCTGAACTCCATCCAGTATACCCATTACGAGCAGGTGGGGAACGTCTCCTATGTCAGCGTCTATCGGCCGTTGCGGGATGCGAGCGGGAATGCGTATGCGTATTTGAATATCCCTTCCTTTTCCACCCAGGATGAGCTGAAGGAGGAGATATCCAACTTCCTGGTGACGATCATCAATCTGAATGCTTTTATATTCCTGATCGCTGGTACGATAGCGTTGTTTCTGACGAACCGGATCACTTCGTCCTTCCTGCTGATATCCAAAAAAATGCAGGAGGTGAATCTGGGCAAGACGAATGAGGTGATCGAGTGGCGGCGGAATGATGAGATCGGGGGGTTGGTAAAGGAGTACAACAAGATGGTGAAGAAGCTGGAGGAGAGTGCGGCGGCGCTGGCGAAGAGCGAGCGTGAGGGGGCCTGGCGGGAGATGGCGCGGCAGGTGGCGCATGAGATCAAGAATCCGCTGACGCCGATGAAGCTGAGTATTCAGTATCTGCAGAAGGCCATCGACAATAATTCTTCCAATGTGAAGGAGATGGCGGGGAGCGTGGCCAAGACGCTGGTGGAGCAGATAGACCATCTTTCGAAGATAGCTTCGGACTTTTCGCAGTTTGCTAATATCGGTAATCCAAAGAAGGAGGTCTTCGACCTGCATGAGATGTTGTATTCGCTGGTGTCCTTATATGAGACGACGGAGAATCTGCTGTTCAAGTGGGTGCCGGTGCATCAGAAGATCATGGTGTATGCGGATAAGACGCAGCTGAACCGGCTGTTTACGAATCTGCTGCAAAATGCGTTGGAGGCCTGTATAGGAAAGACGAAGCGGGTGATCAGTGTCAGCGAGGAGGTGTTGGAGGAGGCCATTCTGTTGAAGGTGACGGACAATGGGGAGGGGATACCGCTGGAGATGCAGTCGAAGATATTTACGCCGAACTTTACTACCAAGTCTTCGGGTACGGGGTTGGGGTTGGCCATGAGCAAGACCATTGTGGAGCAGGCCAAGGGGAAGATCTGGTTTGAGACGGTGGAGGGGGAGGGGACGACTTTCTTTGTGGAGCTGCCGGTGTTGCGGGCGACGTAGACTTTTACCGGCCGGCCTGATGGGGTGGTGGGAGAGACTTTGGCGGGGCCGGCCTGGGGGGGCTGTGGACTCGGCCAACGGCGGGGGCGCGGAGCGCCCCGCCGGGTCGTTAAATGTTTCGGGCCTTTTTGCGGGTGGCAAGGAAGTCCCTGAACTGTTGCAGGGTGAAGCTGCTGAGGTTTTTTTCCGGGGTGAGGAGGGCCTTTTGTGCGGCGAGCACGCCATATTTTGTGTCCGCATAGCCTTCGACGGAGTGAGCGTCGGGGTCGATGGATATGAGCACTCCTTTTTCCAGGGCGTAGCTTATCCAGCGCCAGTCCATATCGAGGCGGCGGGGGTGGGCGTTGAGCTCGATGGTCACCTGACCCGCGGCGCAGGCGTCGATGATGGTCTTATGGTTGACGGGATAGCCGGGGCGGCTCAGCAGGAGCCTGCCTGTCATATGTCCCAGGATGGTGGTGTAGGGGTTCTCAATGGCGCGGAGGAGACGCATCATGGCTTTCTCTTCCGTCATTTTGAGGTTGGAATGTACGGAGGTAATGACGAGGTCGAAGGTGGAGAGGATATTGTCCGTATAATCGAGATTCCCATCGTTGAGGATGTCGCACTCGATGCTTTTAAAGATAAAGAAGGGGGCCAGCTTTTTATTGAGCTCATCGATCTCCAGGTGCTGCTGTTTGATCCTTTCTTCGGTGAGACCGTTGGCATAGAAGGCGCTTTTGCTGTGATCGCTGATGACGAGGTATTCGAGGCCTTTAGCGATGCAGGCGCGGGCCATTTCTTCCAGTGAATT
>DASZWE010000287.1:0-12739 GCA_035546735.1 Puia sp. | reverse complement strand
AATGTCTTTTTGGATTTCCACGTCCGGGCGGGCGTTCCAGGTTACGACCCGGATGCCGGGGTAATTTGGCAGGTCGTGTGAATAGGCGCCGTAAGTGGTAAAGCTGGTATCTGTCCGGCCTGTGATACCTTTTTGCGATTGTGCGAAAGTGGTGATGCAAAGGATGGTGGACAGCCAGGTGATGGAAAGTTTTTGGAATAAATATGCCATGCGGCAAGTTTATGGATATTGCTGCTATGTGGAAGGGAGAGGACGGCATTTTTTTACGCAATCGTTGTCGTGGCTAAGGGCCGTGAGACCCAGGCATACCAGCAGGCAGCTGATCGTGACGGCTTTTTGTTTCATTGACGCGCGGAATGTGGGTGAATATTACGAAAACGTTTGAGTTAATATATCTCAAAATGTATTATTCAATAATGAGGCATATTGTTAAAAAAATTGTATACTTGGATGTATGAAAGTCTCCGCGATTGCCTGTCTTGTAGTGCTGCTGTTGTTGGGTATCGATGGCAAGGTCTATTCTCAATCCATTTCTTATATCGGTATAGAGCAGGGGCTGTCCAATAATACGGTCACCGTCATTTATAAGGACAGGTCTCAATTGATGTGGTTCGGGACCCTGGATGGGCTGAACAGGTGGGACGGGCACAGCATCCGGCAGTTCAGGAGCAGGTCAGGGGATCCTGCCTCCCTGCCGAGTGACAAGATCACGGCTTTGACCGAGGACAGGAGCGGGGATCTATGGGTAGGTACGGAGAAGGGGATCGGCATCCTCGATAATAGGGTCCTTCAATGCTCCCCCATCACCTATATTCCCTGTGGTGAAAGGCCGGGCAAAGAGGTCCCTTTTGACGGGGAGGTAAAAGATATCAGTAGCGACAGTAAGGGCAATATATATATCGGCTCGTCCGAAGCCGGCCTCTTATTATGCGAGAAAGGATCCCATACGGCGATACAGGTGCATCTTAGCGACCACGGCTCCCGTCCCGGGCAATATACGGTCAATGCCATTGCCATCGACGACGATGACAATGTCTGGCTGCTGCTGAACGATTACGGATTATATTTTTATGACAGAAGAACCAAGGCTGTTACTGCGAAGGGGGGCGGTTTTCCCAGCGCCAACTGTATGCAGCGGGATGAGAAAGGCAATCTCTGGATCGGCACCAAAAAGGGTCTTTTCTTTTACAATGTCCGTACCGCCGTGTTGGGAAAGTTTGAATTGAAGGACAAGGAATTGAACAATAGCATCATCCGGGATATCCGTTTTGACAAGGACCGGCAGCTGTGGCTGGCCACGGATGGGGATGGCATCGGGGTCATCGATGTATTCGGCGCGGGGGCATACCGTGTGTTCAGGCAGGGGCGGCCGGGGACCTTATCCAGCGATGCCATCAGCAGGATCTATGAGGACGAGCGATCGCTGAAGTGGATTGGAACATTCAGGGGCGGGATAGATGTTATCGACAACAGGGCGAGCCAGTTTACCACCATCGCGCATGATCCTTATAACAGGAACAGCCTGGTCAACAACTTTGCCTTCTCTTTCTGCGAGGATGCCCGAAAGCAGCTGTGGATCGGGACGGACGGAGGAGGTATCAGCGTCTGGAACAGGGCCGCGAACACCTTTTCCCACTATATTCATACGGATGGGGACGGCCGGGGCCTTTCCAATAATCATGTCACCAGCATCGTAAGGGACGATCTGCAGCGTATCTGGATAGGCACTTTTGGCGGCGGGGTAAACAGGTTCAATAAGACAGCCGGGACGTTCGAGAATATCCCTTTCGAAAAATGCCGGGATAATAACAGTGCTGTCTGGAAGCTGTACATCGATGGGGAGAAGACGATCTGGGCCAGTTGTCTCAAAGGAGATTTTCCCGGAGTGAAGCAGGACAGGTTATATCAGTTCGATGAGCGGGCGAACTTGTTCAAGCCGGTGCCGTTCCCATTGAACACCGATGTGATCTCCATGGCGGAGGATGATACCGGTCATTTGTGGCTGGGTACTTTCAAGGGATTGCTCTATTTGAACAAGAAGGACGGGAGCACCAGGAGCTATGGCCTCAATACCACGGTGAGGGCGCTTCATAAGGACAGCAGGGGAAGGCTGTGGGTCGGCACTTTCGGGAAAGGCCTGTTTTGCTACAACAGGAATACGGATCATTTCTGCCGCTATACAGAAGACAATGGTCTTTGTAATAACACGGTGCTGAACATCGAAGAGGACGAAAAAGGGAATATTTGGGTCAGCACCTATAATGGCCTGTCCAGGCTGAACCCGTCGACGGGCAGGTTTGAGAATTTTTATGCCGGGGACGGGCTGCAATCCAGTCAGTTCTATTACAATGCGTCGACCCGCCTGGAGTCCGGGGAGATAGCGTTTGGCGGGATCAAGGGCTTCAATATTTTCCATCCTGACAGCATCCGCGAATGGCGGGATTTCCCGCCCATATTGATCACGGCGCTCAGGGTGTCGAATACGCCGGTGAATGCTGCCAGCGACTATTGCCGGGATGCTGAGAGCCTGTATGGTTTGCAGCATATCAGGCTGCCTTATGACCGGGCTGTGATCTCATTGGATTATGTAGCGCCGGAGTATTCGGCGCCGGAAAAGATACAATACGCCTATTATCTCACCGGATGGGACAGGTCCTGGAATTATGTGAACAGGCTGAACACTGTCAGCTACCCCCAGCTGAGGGAGGGGGAATATGTGCTGAAGATCAAGTCGACGAATGCCGCAGGGGAGTGGAACCCGAAGGAGAGGCTGGTATATATCACCGTGCTTCCGCCCTGGTATCGTACCTGGTGGGCATACCTGCTGTATGGCATGCTGGCGGCGGGGCTCATTTCCGGCGGGTTGTTCTATCACCGCAAACAGCTCCGGCTCAGGTACGAAGTAAAGTTCACCAGGGAGCTCAATGAAAAGAAGATCGCCTTTTTCACCAATATCTCCCATGAATTAAGGGCGCCGCTGACCCTGATAGCGGGACCGATCAAGGAGCTGATCCACAACAAGCATTCGGAGCTGGTGGATATGCCGTCCGTGTACCGCAACACACAGCGGATGCTGAGCCTGGTGGACCAGCTGTTGTTATTCAAGGCGGCGGAGGATGAAGTATCCGCATTGCGGGTTGAAAAGCTGAACCTGACCGAAGTGTGCCGGGAGGTGTTCCTTTGTTTCAACAACCAGCTAACGGCCCATGCACTCCAGGCTGAATTCCGGTGTGAGGAAGATATCCATGTCTGTGCGGACCGGGAAAAGATCGAGATCGTGCTGTTCAACCTGCTGTCCAATGCCATCAAGTTCACCCCGGATGGCGGCAGTATCCATCTCGGGCTGTCGGGGCAGGGAGAAAATGTGGAAATAGTAGTGGGGGACAGTGGCAGGGGCATCCCCGAGGGCACCGGGGCCCGGCTGTTCGAAAAATTCTACCGGGTGAAGGAAGAAAATGAGACGGCGCCCACCACCGGGTTTGGCATCGGGCTTTTCCTTGTCAGACGGTATGTGGATCTGCATCATGGCGAGATCTCTTACACCAGCCGGCTGAACCAGGGGACTGTTTTTCGGATCAGCCTGCCCAAAGGGGAGGTTCAGGAGCTCCATTTGCCTGGCGGGCAAGCTGAAAAGGAAGTGGCCGGAGCTACGTTATTGACGGAGCTGATGGTCGAGCCTGCAGCAGACCTGTCATCCGGCAGTGATGGTGACATGAGGCAGCTGGCGGAAGATGTCGTTACCGAAAAACCTGTTATCCTGGTCATCGACGATGATGCCGAGCTGAGACGTTATATCCGGCAACTTTTAAAGGACGCCTATATCGTCTATGAGGCGGAGAATGCGGAAAAAGGACTGGAGATCGCCCTGGAGGCTGAGCCTGACGTGGTCGTCTGCGATGTGGTGATGCCCGGAATGAATGGCGTCGAGTTTTGCACCAAAATGAAGGAATTGCCGGCCTTGAACCATATCCCCGTGCTGTTGCTCACCAGCAGCTCGTCTCCCGAGATCAAGCTAAAGGGGATAGAATGCGGGGCGGACGATTTTATAACGAAGCCATTTGAGAGCGGGCTGCTGGTTGCCCGGATCAGGAGCATTATTAAGGGCCGGGACACCCTGAAGCAATATTTTTTGAATGAGATCACCCTTCAGGGCAACAGTATGAAGGTCCCGGAGGAGTACAGCGAATTCCTTTCCAAATGCATTGCGTTGATCGAAGAGCATATAGATGACGAGGAATTTTCCATGGCCGTCTTCACCCGGGAGATGTGCATGAGCCGGTGGAAGCTGTCGAAAAAGGTCAAATCCATTTCCGGCCTTTCGATGTCCGAATTTGTCCGTTATATCCGTCTCCGGAAGGCTGCCCAGCTGATGATCCAGACCAACCTGCAGATAAAGGAGATCATTTTCAGGGTGGGTATCCAGGACGTCAAATATTTCCGGGAGCAGTTCAGCAGGCTGTTTGGAATGAACCCCTCCGAATTTATCCGGAAGTACAGGGGCACCTATATCAAGAAGAACAATATTGTCGAGACCTTCGAAACCCCTTCCCGCGGCGTCCGAAAGAGGACCAATAACCGATAAGTTCACAAAGCATTGAAAAAGACCCCCCAAAAAAAGGGGTCTTTTCATTTATACCCCCTTCGATTGCTCCCACAGCCCCCCCTGCCTCTCCTTTTTTCTTGCGAGAATTGCAGCGGACCACTCGCAATAAACCAACACAACAAAAATTGCCATTATGAAGAAAATCTGCTGCTGGATCCTAGTCGTGATCCTTTTCTCCCACACAGCTTATTCTCAAAATCCGACAAAAGACCGGACCGTAACCGGCAGACCGCTTCCGGTGATCTCCGGCGTCGTGAGGGATGCCAATGGAGCGCCTTTGTCCGGCGTCACCGTCAGCGTAAAAAATGAACACATTACCGTAATGACAGGGGAGGATGGGAAGTATACCATCCATGTGCCTTCCGCCGGCGCCGTGCTGGAATTTTCCCATGTAGGATATGCCAGCGTCGAAAAGGCGACGGGAACGCTTGCGCGTCTTGACCTCGTTTTAAAATCCAAATCCGCCGGCCTGAGCGATGTCATCGTCGTAGGGTACGGCACGCAAAAAAAAGCCACCCTTACCGGCGCTGTGGAGCAGATCAGCGCCAAGACCTTTGAAAGCCGGGCCGTTACCAATGTGGGTTTGGCCTTGCAGGGTGAAACTCCCGGCCTGGTCGTAACGCGTTCTTCTCCCAGGCCCGGGAACGAGGGTTTGACCTTCCGGATCAGGGGCGCCACCTCTGTCAATGGCAGCGATCCGTTGGTCGTCGTCGATGGGGTCCCTGTCCTGAACAGCTATTCCTTCCTGAACATGAACAGCGATGACATCGAGAGCATCAGCGTATTGAAGGATGGCTCCGCCGCCATTTATGGTTCCAGGGCCTCCAACGGCGTTATCCTGGTGACGACTAAAAGAGGTAAGGGAAAAGTGAGGCTCGACTACAACGGCAATCTCCGATTCACCACCAACGGCATTATAAATTATTCCCCCAATATGCAGCAGTATGCCACCGAATGGATCGAAGCCAATAAGGAAGAGACCGTACCCAACTGGTGGGTCTGGGGGAATATGGACAACATGCTGAAAATGCAGAAGGGCGTAGAGGGGGCTTATCCGCTGTTTGGCACCGACTATTTTATATTCAACGCCAACAGGATCGATGAGATGTTTGCCCGCAGGTATTCTTACCAGCATAATTTAAGTATTTCCAACAGCACCGACAAATCCGGGTACCGCCTCTCTTTTGGTTATGCGGACAACAAGGGGAACCTGGCCACTGCCTATGACGGCCAGAAACAGTACAATGCACGATTCAATTACGACTACAAGCTCACAGACAAATTGAAATTGGAGTCGGGCATCAGCCTGGTGGATGCCATGACCAGTTCCCCTTCCGTGGGGCTTGATAATACGCTGTATGGGTATGATATGCCCTTCTTCCCCGCCAAGAATCCTTTTGGGGAATGGTTTGCCTGTTTCAACGGCATCGACGGCGGCGCCAACAGGAATGCCGCGGCCATGACCTCGGATGGCGGCCGGGACAATAAGAATTCGCTGACAGGGAGGATCGATATGAAAGCCACTTACCAGATCAATAAGGACCTGGCGCTCGAGGGACTGGCTTCCGTGCAGAATGAGCGGTTCAATGAAGAGAAATATGTACTGCCCGTACCCGTGTACAACTGGTATGGGGTGCAGACCGGCATCGGCAACGGCACCGGTGGGACCAACAATCAGTACTATACGTATGCGTGGACGAGCTTTTACCAGTATTATTCCGCCCTGTTGCGCTATAACAAGACGATCGACAATGTGCATCATATTTCGGCCGTGGCGGGCATCAATGCCGAGAAGAGCAATTATCAATGGGTATCCGCCACCCGTGTCGGGTTCGATAACCTGGGCGTGCAGGATATAAGCCTGGCTTCGACCGCCGCGCAAACCAACGGCGGGTTCAAGTCGCAGAATGGCAGGTATTCCTACCTGGCCAGGGCGAACTATGATTACGGCGAAAAATACCTGGTCGAACTATTGGGGAGAAGGGATGGTAATTCAAGATTTGCCGAGGGATATAAGTTCAAGAATTTCGGTTCTGTCTCCGCGGGCTGGGTGTTTACGAAAGAGGATATGTTCAGGGACATCACCCGGATCGTCGATTTCGGAAAGATACGCGCAAGCTATGGCAGCTCGGGGAACGAAGCTTCCGGGCTTGGCGAGTTCGACTATCTCTCCACGATCTCTGTCGGGACTGCCGTCCTTGGAACGCCTGCTGCGCTGCAGACATCCACCACCCTGAACAATAATGGCCTGGTCAGCTATACCAGGACATGGGAAAGAGTGCAGCAAAAGAACATCGGTATCGACCTGGCATTCCTGAACAGCCGCCTGTCTGCCACGTTCGATTATTTTATCAAGGACAACATCGGCATGCTGACCAGCGTAAACTATCCCTCCGAGCTTGGCGGCAGCGCCCCGATGACGAACAACGGTCATTTCAACACCAAAGGCTGGGAAACAGTAGTAAGCTGGAAGGACGCCCGAAAAGATTTCAGCTACAACCTGGCATTCAACATCGGCAATACACATACCCTGGTGACGAATGTGCAGGGCGCCGACAGCTATGGAGCCGGGAAGAACGGCATTGTCAACGGCTATCCCTATCAGCCCTGGTTCGTATACAAGACCGACGGCTATTTCAAAGATCAGAAGGATGTAGACGCCTACTATGCTAAATACGGCAACAGTACGGACCTGGCGGCGCTGCAGGCCAACAACCCGCAGGCGACCCTGCGCCCGGGCGACACCAAAAAAGTGGATGTGGCGGGCACCGGGAATATTACCTCCATCGGCAATCAGCAAAGTTCGCTGGTATATAAAGGAGACGGCACGCCGCATTTTGTCTTTGGTTTCAACATGGGAGCTTCGTGGAAAGGCTTCGATCTGAGCGCGTTCTTCCAGGGACAGTTCAAGCAGTCGATCATGCGCAGCGGCTGGATGGCGTTCCCTTTCCAGGCGATATGGACGAATCAGAACCCCGCCTTTATCGGCAAGACCTGGACCACCTCCCATCCGAATGCCATCTTCCCGCGTCTGACTGTGAACCCTGATCGTGCAGCATGGAACTATGCCAACAACGATTTTATGTTGCAAAACAACCGTTACATCCGCCTGAAAGCGCTGATAGTGGGTTATACCCTGCCACAGGCAATTGCCGCAAGGATGAAGCTGGCGAAAGTGCGGGTGTATTTCTCCGGAAATGACCTCTGGGAAACTGCGCATGTAAAGGATGGGTTCGATCCGGAAATGGGAGAGGCCTCCGTGGATAACAACGGATATCCATATGCGAGGACATGGTCATTTGGATTGAACATAGGATTTTAATAACTACTAATTACCAACAGATGAAAAAAATATTCGATTGCTGCATTATTGGCGGGATATGCTTATGTATCGTCTCGTGCCAGAAACAATTTATCGATCTTGACCCTACCGCTCAGTTCACCGATGCGGTGTATTTTAAACAGCCCAGCGATTTCAAGGCATATACCGCCGGCTTTTACAACCAACTGCCGGGATGGGATTTCAGTACCATGGACAATAGCTCCGACCTGTCTGCCAATGCCAACAGCAACGGGAACGACCTGGGCCGTGGCACTATTTCCGTCGGGAGCACGAGCTGGGATTATTCGGGCATACGCAGCTGCAATATCTTATTGTCAAAAGCAGCTGCATATAATGGCACGGGCGATATAAGCCAATATGTGGGTGAAGCTTATTTCTTTCGCGCCTTTGCCTATTTCGGGATGCTGAAAAGGTTTGGGGGCGTGCCCGTGGATACGACCGTGCTGGATGTCAACTCCCCCGAACTTTACGCGGCGCGTAACAGCCGCTACGAGGTGGTGACGCAGATCCTGTCGGACCTGAGCAGGGCGATCCCGGATCTTCCCACAGAGCAGACGATACCCAGCACCGACAAAGGGAGGGCGAGCAAATGGGCTGCGGAGGCGTTAAAGGCGCAGGTGGAATTGTATGAGGCTACCTGGGAAAGATATGTGGGACAGGCGCCGGACGGCGACGGCGCCAGCGTTGGCGCGGGCGGAAAGGGATATGATGCCGCGAATGTGAACAAGTATCTTTCCGATGCGGTGGCCATGTGCCAGGATGTGATGGACAATGGGGGATATGCTATCTGGAATAAGAATTCCGACCCGACCATGACCAATCTAAGCTCGTGGTATCTGTTCAACCTGGAAGATGCCGGCAGCAATCCCGGCGGTTATGATAAATCGACCAATAATGAATTCATCCTGTACAAGGTCTATGATTATACCTACAAGCAGGGTGGAATAAATCTGACATGGACTTCCGGTCAGTTGTACCCGAGCCGGAAATTTGTGGACATGGCCGTTTGCACGGACGGGCTGCCTCCCCAGAAATCCGCTTTGTTCCAGGGTTATCATCACACCGGTGATGAGTTCCAGAACAGGGACCTGCGGCTGTTGAATTACCTGTATGCTTCGACCCAGGCCCCGGCATCCATCACGCTGGACTTTGGAAGCCTTGGCTCTAGCGGCTATGGCAACAGCAAATACGAAGTATACAAGTACGGACCTGCTCCCGCCGGTCGCCGGACGGATAATACCGAGTCCGCCAACTATCCCGTCATCCGCCTGGCGGAAGTGTACCTGATCTATGCGGAGGCGTTGTATGAGTTGAACGGCGCCATTACGGATGCGCAATTGGATGCTTCCATCAATAAACTGAGGGACAGGGCCGGGGTCGCGCACCTGAGCAATGCCCTGGCTACCGCCAACGGTTTGGATATGAAAGAAGAGATCAGGAGAGAAAGGGCGATAGAACTGTACCGGGAGGGCAGGCGTTTCGACGACCTGAAACGCTGGGGTATTTTAGAAGCTTCGTTGAACCCTTCGCGCCTGGGCAGGGTGGTGGGTGATGCATCCTATTCCACGGACTTCAAGGACGCATCCGGGAATCCTACTTCGTCCTATAACGCCTCGTCCTATGTCTGGGGCGAAGAGGCGGTGCAGACGCCTGCCGGCACCCTGAACTGTGTGGTGGTCGACAGCTATCAGAACCATACGGTGGCCGCCAAGCATTATCTGTACCCCATACCGACCAGCCAGATCATCCTGAATAAAAAACTGCTGCAAAATCCGGGGTATTGATATGCGTACGCCCGGAGAGAAATCGATTCATTCATCTTTTAGCTATTTTATGAAAAATAAATTCTTACATATTGCTTGCTGGCTGGTAACGATAGTTATGGCAGCCATCGGATGCGAAAAGGGGCCTGATTTCAAAGTGTATAAATACCCGGCGCAAAAGGCGTCGGGGATCAGTCCGTCGATCGGGTTCCCCGGTCAGAACGTGACCATTACGGGCGCCAATTTCGATACGCTGAAAGGCGCAGTAAAAGTCTGGTTTGGCGGCATTCCTGTCACTCAGATCGTCAGTGACAATGGCACCGAGATCGTCGTAACGGTTCCTGCGAATGCTGTTTCCGGGAAGGTGGGCCTGCAGGTCTGGACGACGACGAATGATTCCATCGGCGTGTTCACCGTGCTGCCTGCGCCAACGCTGACATCAGTGATCTCGCATGGCACCGCTGCTGCCATTGCACAGGCGGGGGATACCGTCTATATTTCGGGTCAGAACTTTTTGACAGACCCGTCTGCGGTGGCAGTTGATTTTAACGGCACGCCGGCCCCCGATATCACTTTGCTGACATCCACGCTGATCGAGGTCATCACGCCGGCGGGATATTCCGCGGGCGGCGTCAATGTGACCTTCAATGGCAACTTCACGCTGAATGGAACATCCCTTTCTCCTGTGATACCTACCGGGGATGTAAGCCAGTTCTTCCTGAAGAACTATAAGCAACCGCTGTATACGTCAGATGGAACGTTAAGCACCAGCATGACTGCCGCTCAGCAGTCCGGCCGCTGGTATACGCCCGGCGACTGGAATGTGACCAGCAATTTGCAAAACCATACCAACAGTTACCTGGGTACCGCCCAGGGTGGACTGGACTATCGCGCAACGACGTCCGATAACGGGCTGATCTTCGGAGTGGAAGCGGGCTGGGGCGCGCCGGCCATAACGGACGGGCATTTATGGCAGACCATCACCCTTCCGGCAGGTGACTATACCTTCGAGACGGATATGCGGGAGAACGGTTTCAGCTGGTCTACGATCTATTTCTGCGCTGCCGCCGGGACCTCCCTTCCTTCGACGGTGGACGGCACGACCACGCTGGGCTATGCGCCTATTGCCGCCACCAACCATGATAACGGGAACAGCGACAATATCCATACAGTGGCGACCTTTTCATTTAGCCTGTCGACCTCCACGCAAATATCATATGGCATTGTGTTGCCGAATTTGGATGCGTCGGGGAATTTCGCGCGATTCCAATATTTCAAGTTAACAAGGAACTAAGTGAATGATCGTTAGTCAACAGCATCTTTACTATATGAAATATCTTAAATGCATTTTGCTTTGTATGCTGATCGGGGTTTGCTTCCTGCCAGTCATGTCCTGTTCAAAGAGCAAAGGCGGTGGCGGGAGCGGCGCCGACACCACTGTTAAGGCGATAACGGGTATCGATACCCTGCCACCCTCCGCAGCGTTGAAGCATCCGGGCGGACTGTGTGTCCAGGACGACTTCGACAGGATCAGGACCCAGGTGAATGCAGGGACCGATCCCTGGATCAGCGGTTGGAATAAGCTGATCGCCAATGCGCATGCGCAGGTCAGTTATACGGCCAATCCAACGGTTAAGATCATACGTGGCGGCGGCAGCCCTGAAGAGCCGGACCCTGACAATTACTCGTATGCCATGAACGATGTGGCAGCGGCTTTCCAGCTGGGCATCCGCTGGAAGATCACTGGTGACGCCACCTATGCGCAGGCTGCCGTAAATATCCTGAATGCCTGGGCGAATACATGCACCAAATGCAGCGGTGATCCCAACGTGTCCCTGGCCATCGGAATATATGGTTATGAATTTGCGATAGCGGGTGAACAGCTGCGTGATTACAGCGGCTGGGCTGCTGCGGACTTTGCAAAATACCAGCAATGGATGCTGAATGTTTTTTACCCTGGCGCAATAGCGTTCCTGCAAAGTCATGACGGCTGCAATCCAAAATTCATCTGGGGCAACTGGGACCTGTGCAGCATGGCTTGCGTTATGGCAATAGGGATCCTGACCGACAACCGTTCCATGTACAATTACGTGATCAATTATTTTCAACATGGCAACGGCAACGGCAATATCCAAACTTTGATCCCCGTCATCTATAACGACCAGGGTCTGGCGCAGTGGCAGGAAAGCGGCAGGGACCAGGGGCACGGCACTTTGGAGCTGGCATTGCTGGAGGTCATTTGTCAGCTGGCATGGAACCAGGGGGATGACCTTTGGGGGTATAATGATAACATGATCCTGAAAGGGAGTGAATACATGGCAAAGTACAATGTTGCATTTTTGGATGTGCCTTTTACCACCATGAATTATGTTACGGATTGCCAGGGAGATGCGGGACAGCTTACTGCCATCAGCGCTTCTTCGCGTGGAACGGTCCGGCCGATGTGGGCGATGGTGTACAATCATTTTGTAAAGATCAAAGGGCTAACGGCCACTTATACCGGGTTGGGTGTCCGGTCGACCCAGCCGGAAGGCGGAGGGGGTGATTATGGCGGCGACAGCGGAGGTTTCGATCAGCTGGGTTTCGGGACACTGCTTTTTTCAAGATAAACATAAATTTTTTATTGAAGGATATGAGAATACTATTGATCGCGGCGACCTGCATAGCCTGTATTTTGGCGCAGGCGCAGGTAAAAACCGATACTATCAGGCCTGGTGAGTTGTGGCCGGACGACAGGGGGATGCATATACAAGCGCATGGGGGAGGGATCATAAAGGTGGGAGAGACCTATTATTGGTTCGGCGAGGACCGGAGCAGGGAGAATGATCCTGCCAAACGGTATGTGGCCTGCTATTCATCCACGGACCTGGTGCATTGGAAATTCAGGAACCAGGTGATGCGGACCGGGGACCCGGAGAATTTTGGGGAGGGCTTTGTGCTGGAGCGGCCCAAGGTTTTCTACAATGCAAAGACGGGGAAGTATGTGATGTACCTGCATATGGACAACAAACAGTATACTGCTGCCCGTGT
>DASZWE010000286.1:0-12473 GCA_035546735.1 Puia sp. | reverse complement strand
CAATTCCACCGGTGTGGAACGACCGAAGATCTTCACAGTAACTTTCAGCTTCTTCTTCTCATCATTGACCTCCTCGATAATACCATTGAAATCATTGAACGGCCCTTCGATGATCTTGATGGTCTCTCCGATAATGAACGGCTCGCTCATGCTCATACCGCCGGACTCAGCCATTTCATCCATCTTACCAAGCATCTTGTTCACCTCAGCCTTACGGAGAGCGATAGGATTCTCCTTTCCAAGGAAATGAATGACGCTATTGGTGTTCTTTATCGCCTCCCGCAGATCATCCCCCAGCTTGCCATCCGTAACCTCGATCATCACATACCCCGGATAATAGTTACGCTCACGCATCACCTTCTTGCCATTCTGGACCTTGTATACCTTCTCCACAGGCAAAAACACCTGCTTCACCACCTCACCCCATCCGCCACGGGTAATCTCCTTGTCAAGGTATTCCTTTACCTTACGCTCCTTACCACTGACCACACGCAGCACATACCACTTGGTCTCAGGAGCTGGCTTACCTTCAGCTTGCTTAACCTCTTGTTGGTTTACAGTTTCCATTTTTTAACCGAATAAGGAGTATATAAAATGTAATACAGTACTGGACGCCAGATCCATGATCCAGGTCACCAGCGTTATCAATATGGTCGCTACCAACACGATCACAGTCGCCTGCTGCAGCTGTGGCCAGGTCGGCCAGGTCACTTTTTCCAGCAGTTCCTTATAGGACTCGCGGAAATATGTAGTGATTTTGTTCATAATTATTTTCCTCTGCACGGGCACTAGGATTCGAACCCAGATCTAAGGTTTTGGAGACCTCTATTCTACCTTTGAACTATGCCCGTTTTTATATCTTGTGTCTGTCCTGCGGACAAGTTGCCCCAGGCAGCTATTGGCTAACGTCTGTCCTTCGGACCATCTGCCGTAGGCCGCTATTGGCTAATGTCTGTCCTGCGGAACAAGTTGCCCCAGGCAACTTAAAAGCTAAAAGCTATCCCGCATATCAAAATTTGGAACAGCTTTTAGACCTTATCTATACAAAGATACTAAAATAAATCTAAGTTATTTTATGATATCCGTTACCTGTCCGGCGCCTACGGTACGGCCACCTTCGCGAATAGCGAATTTCAGACCTTTCTCCATAGCGATGGGCTGGATCAGCACAACGTGCAGAGAAGTGTTGTCGCCAGGCATAACCATCTCAGTACCAGCGGGCAAGGTAACTTCGCCCGTTACGTCTGTAGTACGGAAGTAGAACTGAGGACGATACTTGTTGAAGAAAGGAGTGTGACGACCACCTTCTTCCTTGCTCAGTACATAAACTTCACCCTTGAACTCAGTGTGAGGAGTGATAGAGCCAGGTTTTACAAGCACCATACCACGACGGATCTGGGTCTTTTCAATACCACGGAGCAGCAAGCCTGCATTGTCACCAGCTTCACCCTGATCCAGCAGCTTACGGAACATTTCAACACCCGTAACAGTGGAATTCAAAGGAGCATCCATCAGACCTACGATCTCGATAGCTTCACCTACCTTGATACGACCCCTCTCTATACGGCCGGTAGCAACTGTACCACGACCAGTGATAGAGAACACATCCTCAACAGACATCAAAAATGGCTGATCAACAGGACGGGGAGGCAGGGGAATGTAGCTGTCAACAGCTGCCATCAGCTCATCGATAGCCTTAACCCACTTGTCTTCACCAGCCAGAGCGCCAGTAGCAGAACCCTTGATGATCGGTGTATTGTCACCGTCAAATCCGTAAGAAGACAGCAGCTCGCGGATTTCCATCTCTACCAGTTCCAGCAGCTCAGGATCATCCACCAGGTCTACTTTATTCATGAATACCACAATACGAGGTACACCTACCTGGCGGGCCAGAAGAATGTGCTCCTTCGTCTGAGGCATAGGACCATCCGTAGCGGCAACCACCAGGATAGCACCGTCCATCTGGGCAGCACCGGTGATCATATTTTTCACATAGTCAGCGTGACCAGGGCAATCCACGTGAGCATAGTGACGGTTAGCCGTCTGGTACTCGACGTGAGCTGTATTGATGGTAATACCACGCTCCTTTTCTTCCGGAGCAGCATCGATCTCATCATATTTTTTTGCTTCTGCCAACCCTCTTTGCGCTAAGATTGAGGTGATAGCAGCAGTCAAAGTGGTTTTACCGTGGTCAACGTGACCGATGGTACCAACGTTAACGTGGGGTTTGTCCCTCTTGAAGGTCTCTTTTGACATTGTTATCTGTTTTAATAGTTGTGTTTAAAAATTACTCCGGCGCCTATCCAGGCCGGCATCCGGTTTTTACAAGAACTTCTTACATCTCTAAATGCCTGGCCTTCACCCGGCGAACCCTACGATTCATACCAGAACGAGCCGGAGGCTCGTTATCCGAAGACCTACCATCATCAGACCTTTCCGAAAACGAGCTGTATTTCCCCCAACGGCCCGTTTTTCGGACAAGAATTTCAGAGCCGTTGAAGAGAATTGAACTCTCGACCTCTTCCTTACCAAGGAAGTGCTCTACCCCTGAGCTACAACGGCTTATGAGTCAACTCAGATCTAAACTCCTTCGGAACCACTGAAAACAGTTCCCACGAAGGTCAAACTTTAGCTCATTTCTGGAGCGGAAGACGAGGTTCGAACCCGCGACCTACAGCTTGGAAGGCTGTCGCTCTACCAACTGAGCTACTTCCGCATACAGGACGAACCGGAGGTTCGTCGTCTGGAACCGCCAGGTTCCGACCGAAGCGGACCGTGTCGAAGCAGGTCCACCGAAGGTCTTAGAATTGGCGCTTCCTGAAAAAATCACCCGATTTTTTAGGTTCTGTACTCCGAATTCTACAAAGAACGCTTCACCGCAGTGAATTACGTGGGCAAGGATGGATTCGAACCACCGAACTCCGAAGAGGACAGATTTACAGTCTGTTGCCGTTGGCCACTTGGCTACTTGCCCTACATTTCAATTACCAGGGGGTCTATCTCCCCCCATGAGCCGGCGGATGGAATCGAACCTCCGACCTACTGATTACAAATCAGTTGCTCTACCAGCTGAGCTACGCCGGCCAATCTCACACTAAAATTTCACCCGAACCGCCCCTATCGCACTGAATCACTGTTTTTTTTGGGAAGGCAAAGGTACGCGAAATTGTCTAATTCAAAAATTTTGAACCTCTTTTTTTAGAAATCATGACGTAAAATAAAGCCCTACCACAATTTCATCGATCTAATCTCTCTTATGTATTCACGCCTAATCAAAAAAAGCTAATTTACACGGCTTTTACCCGGCACTCCAAAACGATGAAAACTGACGCCTGTATGCCTTTAGAACCTCCGATCACTTATGAAGTAAGCATCGTTATTCCAGTCTACAACGGCAGCCATCTGCTGGAAAAGCATATCTCCCCTTTTCTTCAATGGCTGCGGCTGCAGCCATATACCACAGAGGTCATACTGGTAGACGACGGCTCCTCCGACAGCGCCGATACCCTTGCCTTTGCCCGGCAATACAATATACATGGCATAGCACTTCCCGTCAACAAAGGCAAAGGTGCAGCACTGAAAAAAGGCTTTGAAATGGCTACAGGGAATATTCATTTGTTTACTGACGCAGATATCCCATTTCAATACCACAACATCGATACCCTGGTGGGATTGTTGAAGTCCGACCCCCAACGCCTCATTATCGGGGACAGGACCGACCCTCGCTCGGACTATTTTGAAAAGGCAAGTTTTTTAAGGAATTTGGGAAGCAACACAGTCTCCTTACTGGTAAACCGGTTCTTCGTCAGGAATATAAAGGATACCCAATGCGGTCTGAAAGGAATGGGAAAGGAGGTGTCGCTCCGCCTGTTCAAGAACTCCTGCATCCATCGTTTCGCTATCGACATCGAGCTCATCTACCTGGCGCATCAAAAGAACATACCGATCCTTAAAATGCCGGTCCAGATACGATACAATGACAAAAGCAGCGTCCATGTCGCAAAGGATGGGCTAAAACTGCTGCTCGATATCTATCGCATCAAAAAGTGCCACGGAAGATACCCCGGAAAAACACCCGGGGATATATAAAAAAAAAGACCCCGGACAGGGCCTTTTTGTAGGCATAAAACCTTATGCAAGTTGTTTCTCTTTCTTCTTTTTTACTTGATTTACCAGCGATTCGAAGGCGCTGTCAAAAGACTCCTCGAAAGACTTGGATGAACATTTTACAAAAAAGTGATGTTTGGGTACATGAACTCTGATCTCTGCAATCTTGTCTTTAATGGTGTGGACCACATTGTCCAGTTTCAGGAACACGTCTACTTTGATGATCCTGTCGTGAAAGGTGTTTAGTTTTGACATTTTTTTGTTTACATAATCTACCAGTTTTCCATCTGCATCGAAGTGCACAGTTTGAATTCTGACATTCATAGCTATCCCATTTTAAACAGTGAACAATAAATACAAAGAACTTTTCTGCTAACGTGTGTGTCATACACCGGAAATATGACTGTATTTCAGGAATACAGCTGGATAAGGTGGGACAATGAAGTTAATATTTCGACGCTGTTTTTCCAAATAAAACGCAGTATATAATATAGTTAAAACTGGCCTTCGCAAAAGCCCGGACATATTCAAAAAAGAAAAGCAATTAAAAACACACAGTTAATCGAAGCCACGTCAAATTTGAGTGCCAATTATGAAAAGTAATTCTCCCGAAGCCCCGGGGCATACCCACGCCAACAAAGACCAATTAATTTATTATCAATATTTTAGTGGGAAACCCATATATTGTCCCCCGGCGCCTTGGACAGTGACCAACCCGCTCCAACGCCGTCATTTATGGTCGTCGAACCCGGATCGGCCAGGGATGTCCAAAATAAATGATAGTTTCATTCCCGCAAAACCACACCATGGCATTATCATTATCGGCAAAAAAATCATCTTTCCTTTGGATCTGCCTGCTCTTTTGTCTGCTGCCATTTGTCGTACTTTCTTTTCTCAATTTTATTGCCTATGACGATTATGAGGCCGTGGATAATTTAAGGAAATACGGATTCTTCGGGACACAACAGCTGGTTTATGCACATTGGGAAGGCCGCTTTACAGCCACCTTTTTATGCGGGATATTCGTAAAGCTGGGCATCCTTACCCATTATTATTTCCTGGTTTTTTTATTATTCGCACTGTTCACATGGGGAGCGATCTTTTTCTTTATCGGATCTGTAAATTCCCGATGTCTCCGGGGAGCTTTTTCAAGGCAGGCCCTCCTGCAGGCAAGCCTGGTCCTGTTCGTCCTGGACATCTATGTCATGGTGGAAATGTCTTCGGGTATCTATTGGTTCAGCCCGGCCGCCGTCTATCAGACAGGTTTTATTCTCTTTTTGCTATTATTGGGATGCCTGGTACGTCGGCTGTCAGCCGGACCCGGATCCGGTGGCGCGCCCGCAGGGCGTCGGCGGGCGGGAGATGCCTTCATCATTCTCCTATGTATCCTGATCGGCGGCTGTAACGAGGTCACAAATATCGCCCTGGCCTGTTTTTTTGTCTTCCTGATAGTCATCTACAGGCGCTATGTCGTTCCTGTCCCGTTTTCGTTATACCTGTACCTGGGAATAGTGTTGCTGACAGGAGTGACGATTTTGTTAACTTCCGGTATTTTAACCCACCGGCTGGTATTCCTGCATGGCCATGCAACCTTGGGAGGCATCCTGGCCATCCTTTTGTTCAGGGCAATTTCCATATTTTACTATGTGTTAAAAGAGCCCTTGTTCTGGGCTTGCGCGGGCGCCGGCTTCATCCTGGGCATGAAGATGGCCACTATGCCGGTCCTCTCCGGGTTCGTCTCGGCGCTGCGAAGCAGACGTTTTTTCATTCCGGGTACTGCAATGGTCGTGCTGCTGGTTCTTTTGGCCATTGCTCCGATACTCATCGTGACGCGCGGCTCCATACCCGAGCGGGCGCTCAATGATATGACGTCCCTGGCCGCATTTGGGCTGCTGACCATGATATTCTTATTGGGCCTCCGAAACCCTTTTTTGGCCGGGGTCGTGCTTCCTATGAAGAACCTTTCCACCCTGATTGTCGTTGGGACCGCCTGTGGCCTGCTGGCCAGCTACAACTACAAGGAAGCCTGGAAAAACGTGATCACGGGGTATTTCTATCATGCCATTCAAATGGACAGACAGAAGATACTGGAGACTGCCCACTCGCGTCACGAACGGGTCGCAGTAGTCACCCCGTATGCGGCGGCTTTGGAGGAAAAGGTGCGGAAAGTATTTCCTCACGGCGCTCCTGCAACCCTTAAGCATTGGCTGGAAGATCGCCCCACTTTACTAAGTTTTGACAATGAGGCGGAAGACCCCCGCAATTTTCTGCTCCCTCACTATCAATTGGACAGCATTTTGGTGCGGCCACGGCCATAGACGAGACTCCCCAATAAATAAATTCGCATCCGCCTCCCATAAACCGTCGGCTTATCACCCGCCCACAACACATACTTTTTTCCCACACCGTCCAAAGACAGTGGCATCTCTGGTCCCTCCGGTATAAAGATCACATCCCCCTCCAGCGCGGTCCTGCTAAAAAATGCTTCCCGCCCTCTTCCCCTCCGGATGAGGTATTCCTGGACGTACATGGGATAAAAGTCATCAGAAGTCGTTATCTGCCAACTACTTGGATGAAACTCGTCCAGCTCTTTTATATCCTTTTCCAAGACCCGGATCAACCGCACGTCCACATTGTGCTCCAGATCGGATCTTTCCAGGTATATCCCCCTTATGCTTCCCCCGATCTTTACCACCATAAATACTATCAATGCCAGATAAACGTTTGACTTTCGCACAAAACACCTCCTGAACAGATCATAACACCCGTTGACAAATACAAGATTGATAGCCGGCACCACAAAACATAATCCGCGCTCCAACGGATACAATCTTTTGTACAATATCCACCCCGTCAGTGACAGCAGCAGCGCGACCAGGTATAGGAGCATACTGTGATAGAACATGCCGGAGATCACCTTCTTCCTGTATGCCATCAACAACCCAGCGGTGCTCACTACCATAAAACACAATCCGGGTATCCCCAAATGGACAATGTCCTTTACCGTATGGGCCATGTCCGGTATGTGCGCAACAAGCCCCTTATAGCTTCCTGCTGTCACATATTCATTTGCTACCAACGCCCTCCAGCTGCTTGACAGGATCAACGGCATATACAATATAGCCAGCCACCCCGCCGCCACCATCAGGCACCGCCCCAGAAAGAGCAATCCCGCCCTGTCCTTCCGCCGCCTGCAATACCATATACACGCCAGCACCAATGCCGTCAGATGATACACAAACATAGGATTGATATAAAGCCCCGCCACCGTTCCCGCAATAAACAAAGTATACCCCCGCCGCTCCCCTTTACCCGGCCCGGCAAAACACTCCCAACAGCCAACCGCGCTCACCAGCGCACAAACCACCTGCCACTGATAACCCCTCCCCTGCACCGCATAATAGGACGTGAGATAGCAAAATGCAACCCCGGCCACAGATATCATCGCCCTCCCATATCCCCCCCAACGCCTTACCAGGCAAAAAATACTATATAGCAGAAAAAGATCACCGGCCACGCTGGGCAGCCGCATCACCGCCTTGACGGATATCCCCGGTATCTGGTTCAACAGGACGCAGCAGCCGCTAAAAAGCACATGATTGTTGGGAATGGGGTAGCTGGTGATGGAGGTAAAAAAACCAGGTCGTACAAAATACAGATAGGAACAAAGCTCATCCGTCTGCAAAGGGTTCGCAACATAAAAATACCCCCGGTAGGCCAACACCCCCGCCATTAAAGCGAAAAATCCCACCCTTTCAGCCGGACTGCACCCTCTCAGCCCGCCACTCAGAAAGACCAGTCCCCGCCACAGCTCGCTTACCAGCTTCCGGAAAAATCTCCAGATACTGCGGCCAAAAGCCAGGTAGAAGGCAGGCATCGCTCCCAGCACTACAAACCCCACCGACCGGTGCCTTACTAACCACGCATGCCAGGCCGGCGTAAAGCTTTGCACGGCTACCGTATACCTGTCAAAAGCCCTGGGAAAAGTCTGGCTATACAGATCTAATAGACCGTCATAGTCATTCCCGACCAGCAGATCGAAGATCCCCAGCGACAGCAGCATATACCCCAGCGGAATAAGGAAGAACAGGGCGCAAAACAGCCAGCCGGCTGCCTGCCTCACCCGGCCCTTGTCCAGGGCCGGCAAGCCATCCGCGCTATGCCTTGGGATGCGCTTTTTTATAAACATCCTTCAGCTTTTCGATGGTATTATGTGTATACACCTGCGTGGCCGCCAGACTGGAATGTCCCAGCAGCTCCTTTACGGAATTCAGCTCGGCACCCTCATTCATAAGATGCGTGGCAAAAGAATGCCTGAGTACGTGAGGACTCTTCTTATCGACGGTGGTCACCTGCGAAAGATATTTCTTCACCACCCGGTAGACATATTTGGCATACAGCTTCTTCCCACTCTTCCCGACAAACAGATACTGTACATCCGGCTCGGCAAACTCGGCCCGCTTCTTCTGGCTATAAGTCTCTATCTCCCCCATCAGCACAGGTCCAATGGGAATAACCCGCTCCTTATTACCCTTCCCCAATACCTTGATATTCCTGTTCCCCTTGTCCACCTGCCGCTCCTGCAAATGCAACAGCTCGCTCAGCCGGATGCCGGTGTGATAAAAGATGGCCAGCAGCAGCCTGTCGGTCCGGCCTTCCCAGCTGTCCGGAAAATAGATATCCCCAAAAAGGGTCGCTATGTCCTGCTGCTCCACATAGAC
This sequence comes from Puia sp., assembly GCA_035546735.1. Classification (GTDB taxonomy): domain Bacteria; phylum Bacteroidota; class Bacteroidia; order Chitinophagales; family Chitinophagaceae; genus Puia. The sequence continues at coordinate 3,645 of DASZWE010000286.1, read as the reverse complement.
GGGCAGCCGTTTGCTGATCTTCGGACTCGTAATGGCGATCATGGGGGACTGCTCCACTACACCACTACGCATCTGGTATTTGAAAAAGGACTTCAGAGAGGATATCTTCCGGTTGATGCTCCTGCTGGTCAAACCTTCGTCCTTCAAGGACGCCAGCCAGCTGCGGATCATGGCGGGGGTAATGGCTTTCAGCGATTGCTCACCGAACTGTAGCGCAAGGTAGTCGAAGAATTGTACCAGGTCATCCTGGTACGACCGTATCGTATGGGCCGAATAGTGCTTTTCGAACTTCAAATAGTCGATAAAGGATTGGATCATTAAAAGAACGCTTGTTTCTGTAAATTTACAAAAAATAAATGCCTTCTTTCCCTGCATCTCAACGGACAATCACCGTCTTTTGAAAATAGTCGGATATATGAGAGTCGGCGAAGTCCGTGGAGTCGTCCCGCAACGTAATGGATGTATGACGAAGGTGAGGTACCGTGCAGCTGTCCGCCTTGCATTGCAGGATCAGCTGATAACGCTTGTTCATTTCGCTGTCATAATGATAGGCGCTTCCGGTCACCAATACCCTGGTGGCGGTAGATACATTGTTCTTCCATAAAAAGCCCAATATCAGCAGCAACACAACGGACATATTCCTGTATTTCCCGAGCCTTGTCAAAGTCCCTCTCCAACGGGTCATCCGGATCTGATTGGTAGCTCCGGACGCGGAACTGTTACCTCCGGCGACCCCGTTCACCGCGAAAGCCCCGAAATACATCAACCCCGCGAGCTGAAAAAAAAGGACCATGTTGACCACTCTGTATGGAGGGTGCAGGCCCGACAGATATAATACAATAAAGGGGATGATAAAGAGTATAAGAAGCCAGGTCATCGTAAAATAGGTCACGGCAGGCAACAACTCCAACCTGTTTATCCCTCTGCACCACCGTACAAACGGTTGATATGCCATGATCAGCGCCGCCAGGCAGAATGGGCTCGTCAGCGCCCTTAAAATACAAAAGCCGGATACCAGTATGGAGAACCCGGCCGAATACCAGAGCTTTCCGCTACCGGCCGTCTGCATAAGGGCGTATCTGTTGCCCCCTCCTTTAAAAGAGAAAAAGTACCCAAGATAAAGCCCAAAGATGATCATCTGTACCAGGGTAGCCCGATCGATCTTCCTTCTGTATATATTTATCGCAACCAGCACAACAAGACTGATCACCGTAATTATTTCATTCGAACCCACCATGCCCATAAAACAAACCCCGATTCCGGATAGTATCCATCCGCTACGGCGTCCCCTGTACCAGACCACGAGTAAATTGACCCAGCATACGAAAAGCAGCAAGCCTACGCCAAACACGATCAGCGCAGATACCCAATAGATCCCTCCACCGATGCCAGGCGCGGCCGATAAAAAGATGGCCGTAAAAAATATAGCAAGCCGGTAACATTCCTTCCGGCTGACCGCCTGATCACCGCCGGCCCGGGAACTATCCCCGATCTCCTGACTATTGCGCATCACCCGACCGCCGCCCGACAAGGTCCTTAACAGTCCCGCGACGGCGCCTGTGAACAATAGAATGAATACCACGGGTATGACCTTATACCCCCAAAAATTACCCCAGGACAAAGGACTGAGACAAGAAAGGCCCAGAGCCAGCCACCGGGGAGGCACTGTATTATATAACTCCACCTGGGCATGCCAAAAGCCCAGCCTTCGGACCAGACCGGTAGACCAATAATCGTCCCCGAATGGATGGTTAAAAAAAGAAAGGAGGAAGAAGGGCAGAAGAATAATAATGATCGTCACCCGGGACAGCAGATCATCAAAAGACTTTTTATTCAAAAAGCGCATAAGAGATCAAAGGTTAAATCCCGTATACAAAGATAGGCCATCTTACGACAGCCTATTTATCAATCATTTATAGATTGCAATTTTAAAGATCAACCTTTCCGGCAGCAACCTGCTGCTTGTAGACTGCCTTCAACACCTCACCCCTGCGCCTGACAGAAGGTTTGGTATAAGACTGACGCTCCCTTAATTGAATAAGGATCTTAGCCTTCTCAAACTTTTTCTTGTACTTCTTGAGCGCCTTGTCAATGTTTTCGCAATCCTTGGAATCGATAATCAACATATTATTTACTAATTTTCGGACTGCAAATATACTACAAAACGGCAAAAAAGGAAATATTACGCTGAAAAATGCGAAATCTATCTGAAACACTTTCACATCCGTCCCAACACGAATTCCTGAAAGGGCCCCGACCACGCAATTACATCCCCGCCCTGGACGGCCTCAGGGGGATCGCTATCCTCTCCGTCCTTTTCTGGCATTGCATACCCTGCTGTCAGACTTTTTACCCGGGTTGGGCAGGCGTAGACCTCTTCTTTGTCCTTTCGGGCTACCTGATCACCGGCCGGCTGCTGGATACCGTAGGAGAGCCCGGATACCTTACCCGATTCTACCGCAACAGGATCCTCCGGATATGGCCATTGTACTATGCCCTCGTCATTCCCTTTCTCCTGCTGCTTCCTTATATCAGGGAAATAAACGGGGCCGACCTGACCCTATACGAACAACACCCCCTCGGCTTCCTCCTGTTTGTTCAAAATTGGACCTTTATCCGGTTTGGCCCCCTTGAAGACCTCTCGTTGGGTCATTTATGGTCATTGGCCATCGAGGAACAGTTCTACCTGATTTGGCCTTTTGTAATCTTTTTTGTACGAGCTCCCGGCCGGCGTATAGTTCTGTTTATCTCTCTGATCCTGATCGTCCTGGTCACACGGTATATATACTATCTGTTTCATCAGACCGGCGAAGGTCCGATTCACATTTTTTACAATACCTTTTTTCGAATTGACAGCCTTGTCGCCGGCAGCCTTTTATGTCAGCTCCATCGCCTGAAAATAATTATTCCAAAAGGCTGGGCCACCGCATTAGTCTTCGCCGGTCTGCTGACCTATCCGGTTGCAGGTATGATGGCAGGACACAGTTTACCCCTCCTCCCCTTCAACATATCGGGGGGATTTACCCTGATGGCCATCGCCTTCGCCTGTTTGCTGCATCTTTCGCTGATCCCGAAAAATTTGTTCGCAAGGCTATGCGATATCCGCCCTCTTCGCTGGATGGGTAAGATCTCCTACGGACTTTATATGATCCATATGCCTGTCTGGATCATCCTGGGAAGCAAATTATTTTCAAGTCGCTGGGCGGCGGGTTGGAAGGGGCATGAAAAGCTCGTCTATTGGATAGTTGCCCTGATCTGCATCCTCCTTTCAATTTTCCTCAGCTGGATCAGCTTCCGTTATTTTGAGTCATTCTTCCTCCGCCTCAAAAAGTCTGCGAAACCGGCACCCCAAAAAATATAGCCTGCGGATGCCACAAAAATGCGAAATTCGTACCCATGTTTACTGGAATCATCGAATCGCTAGGAAAGATCAAAAGAGCTGAGTCTCAAGGAACTAATCGTACTTACTGGATAGAATCCCCCATCTCCGGCGAGCTAAATGTCGACCAGAGCGTATCCCACAACGGTGTCTGCCTCACGGTGGAGGAAGTACTGGAAGGCGCCCACAGGGTCACCGCCATCGAAGAGACCCTGGAAAAGACCAACCTCGAAAGCTGGCAGCCAGGTCATCTCGTCAACCTGGAA
>DASZWE010000285.1:0-5322 GCA_035546735.1 Puia sp. | reverse complement strand
ATCGGGAAGGGGTATTCTGTCAGGGCGGCTCAGCTGGAGCTGAACATGGTGGCGGAAGGGTATAATGCGAGCAAGTGCATTTATTTGATAAATAAGGAGATAAGGGTGGAGATGCCCATTGCGGATACCATCTATCACATTCTGTGGGAAAATGTTAAAGCCGTAGATGGATTTAAACAAATTGAGCCGTACCTTGTCTAAAGAGCAGGAGGACCATGGTCCTTCGAAGGCCTAACGGCGCGGGCCGGGCCAAAATTTTAAATTAAGTTATATGCCTCTTTCATTCCAGGGATTCGGAGCCACGGCCATTCTGGTAATGGTGCTCATCCTCGCCACGGTGCAGGGCATAAACTATTTGAGGGATCGGTGTCATCATAAATAGGGTGATTATTCCGTTGGTGTCATTTCAAATTAAAAGAAAAGTGCGGCAGCTATTCCATCCGCCAGCAGTTTACCATTTCGTGTCAAAGCGAGGTTCCGGTGTTTAAGGATCATATTCCCCTCTCTTATATAGGGTTCAGCCTGTGTGAGCAAGGTTTGTGTTTTGTGGGTGTCCCATCGTGTGGTGACCGCGTCCAGGTCGAGCCCTTCCATTGTCCGCAGGGAGATCATGATAAATTCATTGAGTTGCTGGGTGGGGGTAAGGGTTTCTTTTTCTATTTGGGAGATAGGGTCTTTAATATAAAGAGCGTTGTTGGCAATGTTCCACTGGCGGGATGCTGCTCCATCGTAAGAGTGGGCTGAGGGCCCCAGTCCTAAATAAGGTTTTCCCTGCCAGTAGGAGGTATTATGCCGGCTGCGTCGTCCGGGTAGCGAGAAATTGGAGATCTCGTAGTGCTCGTAGCCGGCTGCGGCTGTCCAGTCCATCAGGAGAAGGAACTGCCGGGCCTGGTCGTCCGGATCGACGTCCTCTTTTTTATGTTGCCGGATCATCGTATCCAGCGCCGTCCGGGGCTCTACGGTCAATGCGTAACAGGAGAGATGGGGGATCTCCAGCTGAAATGCCTGTTCTACATTCTTTTTCCAGCCTTCGTCGGACAGGCCCGGCGTGCCATAAATGAGGTCGATGCTTATATTGTCCAGTCCGGCATCCCGGGCCTGGCGAATGCTTTCCAGCGCCTGCCGGGCATTGTGCACTCTGTTCATCCACCGGAGGTCCTCTTCATAAAAGGACTGGATGCCGATGCTGAGCCGGTTGATCCCTGCCTGTCGCCAGGCCGTCAGCCGTCCGGGGACAGCCATATCGTCGGGGTTGGCCTCCAGGGTCAGTTCCGCGTCGGGGGTGATGGAAAAGAGGGTGCGGAGCCTGTTCAGGATGCGTCCCAGCTCGTCTTCGGTGAGGAGGGAGGGGGTGCCTCCTCCAAAATAGATCGTTTGTATCTGTTCGTTGCGGATATAATCTTTTCGTGCCTCCATTTCTTTCAATAAAGCATCGACAACGTCGTTTTTATATTGGAGGGAGGTAGAAAAGTGAAAATTACAGTAATGACAGGCCTGCCTGCAAAAAGGGATATGAAGATAGATACCTGCCATTGGGTTTACTTATATTTAGCGGATAGATGCGAAGTACAAAGGTAAGGCGATATACACGCATTGTGGCAGGGCTGCTTCTGTCGGTCGCGACCAGAGGGCTGGCCCAATATCCTCTGCATATCCTTCCGGTGGATAAGGAACCGCTTTTTATACAGAAACAGCTTGGGCTTACCAGTTCCTTCAGGAGCAAGGATGCCTGCATGGAGTATATATATGCTTTACCGTCCCTGCTGCAGGGGAAGGGGTATCTGACAGCCTCCCTGGACAGTGTGGGCAGCGATTCGGCGGGCACTACGATCCGCCTGTATATCGGGAATGCTTATCGTTGGGCAAGGATCGATGTCTCGGGCGTGGATCCTGCGCTACTTTCCGCCGTTGCCTGGAATGAAAGGACCTTCGCCCACCGCCTGCTGGACTTTAAGCAGTTCCAGGCGCGTCAGCAGCAGCTGTTGAATTACCTGGAGGACAACGGCTATCCTTTTGGAAAAGTGAGTCTCGACAGCATCCGTTTTGGCGACAACGGTGAGGTATCCGCGAAGCTGAAAGTGGAGATGGGGCCCCTGTATCATATAGACAGCATCCGGCTGTATGGCTCCGGAAAGATATCCAATGAATTCATGCAGCGGTACCTCAATATCCCCAACGGCTGTATATACAAGCGGGAAAAGCTGGATGCCATCAGTCGGAAGATACTGGAGCTGCCCTATGTACAGGAGCTGCAGCCCTGGACGCTTACCATGCTGGGCACCGGCTCCGTGATCAATCTTTATCTCAAGCCCAAGAAGAGCAGCCAGATCAATGCCCTGGTTGGTTTTCTTCCCAGCAGCGATCCTATATTGGGGAATAAGGTGCTGATCACGGGTGAAGCCACTATCAATCTGAAGAATGCCCTGGGTAACGGAGAGACCATCGGCGTCAACTGGCAGCAGCTGCAGGCCGGCAGTCCCCGGCTGAACCTGTCGTTCCAGCAGCCTTATCTGTTCAATTCGCCTTTTGGCGTCAGTACGTCCTTTGACCTGTACAAACAAGACTCCTCTTATATCAATGTCAATTTGCTATTGGGGGTACAATATACCTTATCGGCCCACCAGACAGGTTCCGTATTTATAAAGGATATGATCTCCAGCCTGCTGAACCTGGATACATTACAGATCATTGCCTCGCATGCCTTGCCTACCGAGGCGGATCTACGGAGTGTCAGTGTGGGACTGACCTATGAGTTCAATAACACCGATTACCGGTTCAATCCCCGGAGGGGGAATGAGCTGCAGTTCACCGGCTCCGTGGGGACGAAGAAAATAAAGGAGAATCCGCAGATCGTGAAGCTGAAGGACCCGCTGGACACCAGCTTTTCGTTTGCGTCGCTGTATGATACGGTGAGGGTAAGCTCTTACCAGTTCCTCCTGAAGGCAGCTGGGGCGCATTATTTTTCTCTTTCGCATGCCAGCACGCTGAAGCTGGGATTCAACGGGGGTGTTTATAACAGTCCGACTACCTACCGGAATGAGCTTTTTCGCATTGGCGGGTATAGGCTGCTGAGGGGGTTCGATGAAGAGAGCATACTGGCCTCACAATATGCGGTAGGCACCCTGGAGTACAGGTATCTCATCGGATTGAATTCCTTTTTATTTACTTTCCTGGATGGGGGCTGGGCGAAGAATAATGTGCCCGGGTTCAATCTCAATAATACTTTCCTGGGTTTTGGTCTGGGGCTGGCTTTTGAAACGAAGGCGGGCATTTTCAATATATCCTATGCGCTGGGCAAAAGGGATGATACGAACTTTAATTTTCATGACGCAAAGATCCATTTAGGGTATGTAAGCTTTTTTTAAAATACTTTTGTAATCCAGGAACCGCCCGGGCGGTTCGTCCGAAGGACAAACGTTAGCGATGTGCGGAATTGGGCTATGTTTTTCCGGAAGACCAATTCCCGCACTATACCATGTATAAATTCTTCTTTCTTCTTCTTCCATGTCTCTTGTTCTTCAGCCATCTGTTTGCGCAGGTTGATTCGGCGGCGCCGGTCCGGTCTGTTGAGGATACGACGGTGGTACATCCTAAGAAGGTGCGTTCGGACTCCGCGATCCGGGCCGACTCTATTGCCAAGGTTTTTCGTCGTCATCGCCGGGACAGTCTGCGGCGGGATAGCTTGCGACGGGATACCCTGGCAAGGCATGATTCGGCGGCCAAGGCGGTGTCTGTGCGACATGACAGTGTGGTACCCGCGGCTCAGTCCGTGCTATCGGCCAGTCCGGTGAATCCGTCACCGATAAGGGACCAGGGGCCTCCGGCGATGGCCTACTGGATGAGGGCCTTGTCCATCAATCCTTATTTTAATTTCTTCGGGAAGTGGGCGTCCCAACCTTTCGAGCCACACAAGCCCGACTCCAAGGACAGTCTTTTTTATTTGTTGGTGGGAATACTGTTCTATTTTGCGCTTGTCCGTATATTCTTCGAAAAATATTTTTCCAATCTGATGACGCTGTTCTTCCGGGTGTCGCTGCGGCAGCAACAGATCCGGGAACAGGTGCTGCAGACGCCGTTACCATCCCTGCTGCTGAATATCCTGTTCATCCTCACCGGAGGGTTATATGCCTGCTTCCTCCTGCATTTTTCCCAGTGGGGAGGAGGCATCAACTTCTGGTTCCTCTACCTGGATTGCATCGCGGGGCTGGCTATTCTTTACCTGGGAAAGTTCCTCATCCTGAAATTTTGCGGGTGGGTGCTGAATATTTCCCGGGCCACCGACACCTATATTTTTGTGGTGTTCCTTGTAAACAAAATGTTAGGAATTTTCCTTCTCCCTTTCTTGATCCTGATCACTTTTTCGAGTCCCGAAGTTCGGGAAATCGTTATAACCATCTCATTTGTAATGATTTTCGTTTTGCTGGTCTACAGGGTAGTAGCGGCTTACCGGCCTGTGAGAAATGAAATAAAACTCCCTCCGTTTTACTTTTTTTCGTACATTTGCGCCTTCGAAATAGCACCCCTGCTGCTGATTTACAAGGTGTTATTGACATATTTGGAAAAAGTGTAGTAACTTTACAAATCCATAGGGGAAACACAAATGATTAAAAACGGGGATAAAAAAAAGATTTTAATCACGCAACCCAGACCTGAGACAGACAAGTCGCCGTATTTCGAGCTTGCCAAGAAATACGAGGTGGAACTTGCTTTTCATCCATTCATTCGTTTGGAGCCCATCTCTGCCAAAGATTTCCGGAAGCAAAAGATCGACATTGCACAGTTTACGGCTGTTGTCTTTACCAGCCGGAATGCCATCGATCATTTTTTCCGTATTTGCGAGGAGATGAAGGTCAGCGTGTCGCAGGATACCAAGTATTTCTGCATTACCGAAGCCGTAGCGCTTTATCTTCAGAAATTCATCCTCTACCGGAAACGTAAGGTCTTTTATGGCGCGGACGGGCTGAACAAAAGTATGTTCGACGTCATCAACAAACACAAGGAGAACGAGAAGTTCCTTTATCCCTGTTCGGAAAATCAGCAGGACAACGAGATCATCAATTGGCTGAAGCTGAATAATTGTGGATTTGCTACCCCATTTATGTACCGTACGATCAGCAACGACGTGCATGTGATCCTCGATCAAAGTGAATATGACATCATTTGTTTCTTTACTCCCAGCGGCGTAAGAAGCCTTTTTGATAATTACCCCAAGTTCAAGCAGAACGGCACCAAGATCGGTGCATTTGGCAACAACACTTCCAAGGCGGTGGAAGATGCCGGCCTTACGCTGGACATCAAAGCTCCCCAACCCCAGGCGCCTTC
>DASZWE010000284.1:0-13730 GCA_035546735.1 Puia sp. | reverse complement strand
TTCGACAACTCTTCTCTACATAATGATGTCAAGGACCTGGGGCGGCGTATCTATGAGTTCTCCGACTTCCTTGTTAATATTTTAGGAGTGGAGGATGTAGGCGCTACCTTAAAAGGGAAGGCCACCTATCACGATAGCTGTGCGGCCCTGCGGGAATGCCGTATCAAAGAGGAGCCCCGGAAGCTGCTGGCCCGTGTAAAAGGACTGGAAATGGTGGAGATGAATGATGTCGAGACCTGCTGTGGTTTTGGGGGCAGCTTTGCCGTCAAGTTCGAATCCATCTCCGTCGCCATGGCCGACCAGAAAGTGAACAATGCGCTGGCGACGGGCGCTGACTATATTATCTCCACTGATCTTTCCTGTCTCATGCATTTGGATGGGTATATCCGGCATAAGGGGTATTCGATTAAGACCATGCATATTGCAGATGTTTTAGCGAGTAGATAGATTTTATATGAAACTTTTACGCGGCGTCGGACCTGAAGGTCCGGGATTTTACACGGTATCTGTTTGTTTGCCCTTCGGGCGATCGCGCTGTGCGCGATCTTCTGTGCCCGGACATAAAAATAAGACCACCCAAATTACCTCTGTAACTGGATGGTCTTGACCCTTAAAACAACCTGTCGCAAGCGTTAAATAGGGTTAAAACCAGGCCTCGGAATAAACGTACGTAGTGTGACAGCTTTTAGATTTAAAAAAAGCAACTTTTTTTCAAAAGTTGCTTTGGGCATAACCCCTGCTTGCGTATAGGTGTTGATAACCAATATATTGTGCTGCTTTTTCAACAGCTTCGATCTTGAGTTTTTAAAGCCTATTGCGTGTCACCGACCGAAATACATACGGTGGCGGATCGCGATCCGGATTTGCCGGCGGGAATTTTTTTGTTGTACATTCGAAAAAAAATGGTTTATGGCTTATTGGTTAGTGAAATCCGAACCGGAAGTATATAGTTGGGATCAACTGGTAAAGGACAAGGAAACATTTTGGGATGGGGTGCGAAACTATGCCGCCCGCCTGAATCTCCGGGCCATGAAGAAAGGGGACCAGGTGTTATATTATCATAGCATGGGCGCGACGGAGATCGTGGGTATCGTCAAAGTGATCAAAGAATCTTACCAGGACCCGACCACGGATGATGACCGCTGGGTAGCTGTGGATCTTCGGGCTGTAAAAAAGCTTAAACACCCCGTGACCCTGGCGCAGGTCAAGGCGGATAAGCGGCTGGCCAAAATGGACCTGGTGCGCCTGGGGCGGCTGTCCGTGCAGACTGTAAAGGATGACGAGTGGAAGCTGATCATGGAGCTGGCCGGCGAATAAGGCTGCAATTTTCTATTAACATTTCTTTGAGGGTTACTTTTCACCGGCTGCGGGTATCAATCCCTGTAGCCGGCCAGGACATATTTATGCAATTCTATTTGTTCCCGCATCTAAACAAGTAACCCACTCAAACAAACATTTATGCGAACGATGAAATTCATCATTCCGGCAGCATTGCTGCTGGTGGTGCTGGTTCTTTCTATTACTGCCTGTCATGAAAGGATAGGGAAGTCCAAAAAGGTAAACCTGCAGGTGCGGGAAGATGCGCTGATGGAGCCAGCGCCGCCTGCCGGGGACCTTGAAAGGGCCAAAATTAAGGGTGATACGGATAGGGAAGACCAGGCGAACTTCAATCGGGAGGGATATGCGCACATCGAGGAAAACCGTTTTCTTGCAGCGCGGCAGGCACCTCTTTCCACCTTCTCCATCGATGTGGATGCAGCTTCGTACACCAATGTCCGCCGTGTCATCAGTCAGGGCGGGCTGCCGCCGGCGGGTGCGGTCAGGATCGAGGAAATGATCAATTACTTCGATTATAAGTATCCGCAGCCGTCGGGCGATGAACCATTCTCTGTCAATACGGAGATGGCTGCCTGTCCCTGGAATGAAAACCATAAGCTGGTCCTTATCGGGCTCCAGGGAAGGGAAATACAGATAGATGCATTGCCGGCAGCCAACCTTGTCTTTTTGATCGATGTATCCGGGTCGATGGATGAACCCAACAAGCTACCGCTGGTAAAGAGCTCGTTGAAAATGCTGACGGCCCGGCTGAGGGACAACGACCGGGTAGCCATCGTGGTATATGCGGGCAATGCGGGTGTGGTGCTGCCTTCCACCAGCGGGAAGGAGAAAGATAAGATCAGGGAGGCTGTTGACAGATTGGAGGCAGGAGGATCAACGGCGGGCGGGGAAGGGCTCATGCTGGCTTATAAAGTAGCCCGCGAGAACTTTATCAAAGGAGGGAACAACCGGATAGTGCTGGCAACGGATGGAGATTTCAATGTAGGCCCCAGCAGCGATGACGAGCTGGTAAGCCTTGTCGAAAAGGAGCGGGCATCCGGTGTTTACCTGAGCGTGCTGGGTGTTGGCTTCGACAATTACCAGGACGGCAAGATGCAGCAGCTGGCCGATAAGGGGAATGGGAACCATTACTATATCGACAATATCAACGAAGCCCGGAAAGTGCTGGTAAAGGAATTTGGCAGCACGCTGTTCACTATTGCCAAAGACGTGAAGATACAGGTGGAGCTGAATCCTGTAAAGGTGCAGGCTTACCGGCTCATCGGCTATGAGAACAGGGTGTTGGCTTCGGAGGATTTCAACGACGATAAGAGGGATGCGGGTGAGCTGGGGTCGGGGCATCGGGTGACGGCATTGTATGAGATCATTCCCGCGGGTATAAAGGATATGTGGACCGTGAGCGTGGATACGCTGAAATATCAGACGCAACGGACTGCAGTAGCGGGGGGCTATGCCGATGAATGGATGACGATCAAGCTACGTTACAAACGGCCGGATGGAGAAAAGAGCAGCCTGATCTCCCGGACACTGGAGGATAAGGCCCGGGATGCTGCTTCGGACAATTTACGATGGGCTTCGGCCGTGGCGGAGTTCGGACTGTTGCTACGAAATTCAGCCTATAAGGAAAATTCGACATGGCAGCAGGTGGTCAGCTTATCCAAGGGGGCAAGGGGACCGGATGAGGATGGGTACAGGGGCGAATTCATCAACCTGGTAGAGACGGCGGAAGCATTGGCCGTGGCGAAAAAGTAAGATTTCTGTAACTTCCCCGCATGGAACCGATACGTAAAAAGAAAAAGCTGGTAGTGCTCACCGGCGCCGGCATCAGCGCGGACAGCGGCTTAAAGACCTTCAGGGACAGCGATGGATTATGGGAAGGGTATGATGTGACGGAAGTGGCAACGCCCGGGGCCTGGAGGGCTAACCCGCAGCTGGTGCTGGATTTTTATAATATGCGCAGGAGAGATGTAGGAAAAGTAGCGCCCAATGCCGGCCATATCGGGCTGGCTGAGCTGGAGAAAGATTTCGACGTACATATCATTACGCAGAATATCGATGACCTTCATGAAAGGGCGGGGAGCACCAACGTGCTGCACCTGCATGGAGAGATCTTCAAAATGCGCAGCGAGGCCGACGAATCCCTGGTATATGATATCAGAGAGGATATCCTTTTGGGGCAGCTGGCGGATGATGGGGCGCAGCTGAGGCCGCATATCGTATGGTTCGAGGAACCTGTTCCCATGATCCAGGAAGCCATCCCGCTGGTCCGGTCGGCAGACGTCTTTGTTATCGTAGGGACCTCCCTGGTGGTGTATCCCGCGGCCGGTCTGGTGGATTTTGCGAGGACCTGGATACCCAAGTTCATCGTGGATAAGAAGATTCCCCACAATTCCGCCATTCCCGGCATGGTGACGATCGAGCACCCGGCATCCATCGGTGTGCAGCTGTTGCGGGAACAGCTGGCGTTGATTTAAGCTTTTTCTAACAAAGAGTTTATGATATTGCAGCCCAAATGACCTTTTTCAAGAAGAGCTTACTGGCGGCGATCCTGATCACAACAGCACAAAGGGTTCTCGGGCAGCTGCCGGCGCCTGTCGGGCAGTTACAGGAGCATTGCAAACGGGACATACCGGCAGGATACAGCCCCAAGCTGAACGTCCTTACATTGATGCCCAAAGGCAACCTGCATTACCTGTTCCCATTATATCATGCTTTTAAAGATGAAGCAAAGTTCAAGGGTATCTATACGGTGAAAGGATATTACGACGAGCTAAGCCAGTACTTTGCTTTTGCCGGGGACTATCAGACGGCCATGCAATACCTGGAGAGCAGCTATGACAGTATCGATGACGGCACCCGTCGGAAAGTCTTCAGGATGGTGGACGGACTTAAGAATGTGGAGCATGTGGAAGCCTGGAAATATATCCATTTTGCTGCCAGGAGCACCCGGGTCATGATGATCAATGAGGCGCATAACAAGCCGTTGCACAGCGCCTTTGTCCTATCGCTGCTGAAAGACCTGTATAAGGAAGGATACCGTCTGCTGGCCATGGAGATGTTGAATAACTTCTCCGACCATGAGCTGTCCCGTCTGAGATTGCATACGGGGTATTATACATCCGAGCCCGTGCTGGGGGAGCTGGTACGAGAGGCGCTGGCCATAGGCTACCGCCTGGTGTCCTATGAGGATACCGTGGCGGGGCACAGACCTAATCAGCGGGACTCCATCCAGGCCGCGAACATTTATCATGCATGGCAGGAGGATACGACAGCACGCATGCTGGTGCTGGCCAGCTATACCCATATCAGCGAGAAGGAAGGAGAGGATGGCTTTATTCCCATGGCGCTGGCCTTTAAAAGGATGTCAGGCATCGATCCGCTGACCATCGACCAGACGGACATGACGGAGGAGGGTAATTTCGGATATGGCCGGGTGTTATATCAGGCCTATTTGCAGAAGTTTCCTATACGATCGCCATCCATAGCCATGGTAAACAATACGCCGGTGAATGTCATAAATGGCGATCTTTATGATATTTCCATTATTCATCCTCCCACTACCTACCAGGATGGAAGACCTACCTGGCTCAGCTTAGGAGGTCTTCGGCAGCCCACACCGATCAAGCCCAGCTCGCCCTCCGTATTTTTTGTTCAGGCCTATTACGCAGACGAGATAGCAGAGAATAAAAATAAACCCTGGCAGCTGGTGCCGGCGGATCAGACCTATATTCCCGGAGGGAAGAAGCTCTATCTGCTGTATCTGAAAAAAGGGAAGTATGTCATCTACTACAGGGACATCGATTATCACATACTCAGCACCCTGAACATCGAAGTGAATTAACGCTCTTCTTCTACAAATCGGATATCATGTAAAGCCAGCTCCTCCATCACAGGGGCGTATATCTCCTGAGATATGGGAATGTGCACCCCTGTGAGCTTTATCTTTCCTTCCAGTATCAATACTGCGGCAATGCCCAGGGGGAGGCCTACTGTCTTTGCCATGGCTGTCCGCAGATGATCTTCTCCGTGTACTACCAGGCTGCTGGCTATTCTACGGGTCGTTCCGGAAGAGGAAGCGGGTGTGGTATAGGCTATTTCATGTAACATAACGATCATGTCCCTGTCCCCCGGACGCATGGCGAGCCGTGTTTCCAGCAGGTGCTGCAGGACGTCGGCTGAAGTATGAGCGGAAGAGGGGATCGGCTCGTCGCTAAAAAGACCCAGGTATTCCAGCTGAGGACGGATGGTATCATCCGCCAGCGGGCGGATGGGGGAGGACCATTGAGCAATGGTGGTGGCATCCCCGGGAAGGGAGGCTTTATCGTCTGTGAGACGGGCTTCCACAACGGCTCTCCAGGCCCTGATATAATCGGGACTTCGTAACGTGGTGCGGATAAAAGTATCTATACCGCCCAGTCCGTATATTGGAATATAAGAAAGAGAATCCCTGTTGGGATACCATGCCAGAGGCGCTAATCCTTTTATCCCGACCTTGTTGATCTGCCGGAACAGCTCTTCATAGGTGCGGGTGACCGTTTGTCCATTCTCCAGGTATTTTGCGCCCGCCGATCCGGCCAGCACCACGTTACGGGGATTCCAGCTGATCTTATAATGCCAGGGATTGTCGTCGCTGACGGGTGATACCAGGCCGCCGGTGTGCGAGTGAAAAGAATGTATCTGTCCTTCCTGTTCCCTGACCCGGTGGATCAGCTGCATGGCGCTCATATGATCGATGCCGGGGTCCAATCCCATTTCGCAAAGGAATAAAAGTCCTTTGTCCCTGATAGCAGACTCCAGGGCCCTGAGCTTTTCATCCAGGTAGGAGGCTGTCAACAGGTGTTTTTTCCATTCCACACAGGAGGTGGCAACCAGAAAATGCAAGGCAGGGGGGAGGAGGGAAATGACGATATCTGCCTGTCGGATGAGAGCGTCCCGCTGCTCGCGGTCTTCCACGCTGACCTGCACAGCTTTTGCCCGGGGGGAACCGCTGAGCTTGGACTGGGCCAGCACCAGGTTGTTTTCAGCGACTGTCAGCTGCCAATCCCGGGTGGTAACGGTCTTATCGAGAAATTGGATCAAACAGGTGGCTGACTTGCCGGCACCGAAAAGTAGAATATGTTTATTCATGAAGGCAAGATACGCACTATTGTTCGTCTATGGCCTTGACGTAGACGCCAATCATGCGCAGGGAGTCTTTGCCATGGATGGTCCAGACTTTTTCAGCGGCAGTGGCGGGATAAATAGGAGCATGAAGGGAAGAAGTTTTTAGCAGCCTGACGGCATGAACACTGGTGATACCTATCAAGACCAGGACCAGCTGCACCATTGCATTTTTCATACAAATTCGATTTAAAGGTTCTCAACACGGCATTTAATAGAATTACGATTCCTTGACGAATTGAACACTGAGAACGCCAGTAGTTTTCAACTACTATGCCAAATGAGAAGAAGTAATCGTTAACTCATAGTTATGCTTCTGCCAAACACTTAACATCTTACAACGCAGAGTAGGACAAACCCAGGTCTTTTGAATTAACGAGCGTGATCTTGTACTGAACTTTTATGCCACGGGAGCTTTTAGGGGCTTCTTGCATCAGAGCGGAGCCAGGGGCGATGCCACGAAAGTACAGATTTTCGGTCTTAAATATTTTTTTATTGGCCTGGATATACTGTACTTCCACTACGACAAGATCCAGGGGATAGGTAGAGTGGTTGCTTACGGTGAGCTGCAGGTTGGATATGCCTCCGAATGTGCCTACCGTATAACCGCTGGCGCCAATGGATACAAGGTTGGAGAGATTGTTCCGGATAGCATCCTTGTCGACCTTGTCGGCTGTGATATCACTCCGGTGCATAGGCTCCCGGTGAGCCGCAGGAATGACCTGCAGCGACGAGTCCCTGGGTGCGGGGGCAACTGTCTGGTTTTTGAGGGTCGCGGATGTGGACCTTTCCCTGGAAGATGTCCTGGGCGTCGTCACCGGGGACGCGGATGTAGTGACAGGCGTCGTCTTCAGGGAGGTGGTAGAGACGATGCTGTCCTTATTCGAGGCAGCCGTCACGGTCGCAGGAGGAAGATTGTTAGAGGGCTGGGATGGGTTCGTCACTGCCTTGTCTTTCCCGTTGCGGAGGGAAAGGTGGTTTATAATACCCAGCGAATCCTTGTTCAGGGACAGTCCGATAAAAATGCCTGCTATGAGGAGCGCCATTACGGTGAGCCCTACCATCAGGGTCTGACCCAGACGGAAGGAATGATTTTTCCGGCCGCTGCGGGGCGCCAATTCTACAGTCGCTTTCCAGTCTTCGTTATAATGAGAAGGAATATCCTCAAATGTTCCCACAGGTGCAGGCATGGAAACAGGCTCTTTGATTGCTGGCTCTTTCAGGAGCTCTCTGTTCTCCCGTGCGGCAGGGGGCGTAACAGGCGCTGTCCTGCCCGCGGGCAGGGTTACATAAATGATGCGCCGGCCGGGTGCGGTGGAAGAAGAGGCATCACCTGTTAGGATAGTGGCCGCAACGGCACCATTAGGAGCTGTAGGACTATTATTAGCGATTTGGGCAGGCTTTTTGTAGAAACGGTCGAAAGGCTGCTCTTCCACCTGGGGAGCAAAGGGGCTCAGCTCCTGGATCTCACAGGGGTAACGCCAGGCGGCGCTTTTGCCCTCTACCCAAACGAGATCATAGGCTTTCAGCCCTTTTTCCTTCAGCTCATCGAAGGTATAAGGTCCGCTTTGCTTATTATCCCGAAGTAACAAATAATTGGTCATCCAGCATTCCGGTTAAGAGGTATACAAATTAAATCATCATCAAACGGTACAGAGAGATGCTACAATTTTCTCACCGGATATTGTGAATGGGAAGTTATACTTCAGCGGAGGTATTTCAGGGGATTGACCTAACAAATTTACTATTTATATCAATAATAACGTAGTTTTAGCCGAAAAAACAACGATATGGATGCTGCTATTCAGAGCAAGGTGGATCTATGGCTTAAAGGCAATTATGATCAGGCTACCAAGGACGAGATCAACAGATTAAAGGAGGAAAATCCTACTGAGCTGACAGAGAGTTTTTACCGGAGCCTGGAATTTGGCACCGGAGGTCTGCGAGGGATCATGGGAGTGGGTACTAATCGCATGAACAAGTATACGGTTGGGATGGCTACGCAGGGTTATGCCAATTATTTGAAGAAATCCTTTCCGGGCAGAGAGATCCGGGTTGCCATCGCGCATGATAGTCGCAATAACAGCCGTTTTTTTGCAGAAACTACCGCTAATGTGTTCGCAGCCAATGGAATAAAAGTATTTCTTTTTCAATCTCTCCGGCCGACCCCTGAATTGAGCTTTACTATCCGGCAGCTTCATTGCCAGGGTGGGGTCGTTTGTACGGCCAGTCACAACCCCAAGGAATATAATGGATATAAGGCATATTGGGATGACGGCGGTCAGCTGGTACCTCCCCATGATAAAAACGTCATAAAGGAAGTGGAAAAGATAGCTTCGGTGGATGAAGTAAAATGGGGTGGCGGGGAAGCCAACATCACCATGATCGGAAAGGACATCGACGAAGCGTATATCGCCATGGTAAAAGATCTGTCGGTATATCCTGAAATTATTGAGAAACAGCATAATTTGCGTATCGTCTACACACCTATCCACGGGACGGGGATCAAGCTGGTGCCGGAAGTGTTGCAGCGGTTTGGGTTCAGCAATGTCCATGTAGTAGATGAGCAGGCCACCCCCGACGGAAACTTCCCCACCGTGATCTATCCTAATCCTGAAGAGAGCGAAGCCATGAGCATCGGCTTGAAGAAGGCCAAACAGATAGACGCGGATATTCTTTTAGGCACGGACCCGGATGCGGACAGGGTAGGCATCGGGGTCAAGGATCGGCGGGGTGAATGGGTACTGATGAATGGCAACCAGACGGCTGTGCTGGCATTCAACTATATGATCGAAGCCCGTAAGGCAAAGGGGCTTGCTCAGCCCAATGACATGGTTGTCAAAACCATCGTGACCACAGACCTCATCGATGAAATAGCCCGCCGCAATGGAGTGAAATGTTATAACGTCCTTACAGGGTTTAAATATATCGCCGAGCTGATCAAAGAAAAGGAAGGCAGCGAGCATTATGTCATTGGTGGAGAAGAGAGCTATGGATTGATGATCGGGAGCCGGCTGAGAGATAAGGACGCCGTCAGCGCCGTTGCCCTGCTTTGCGAGATGGCTGCTTATGAAAAGGATAAAGGACGCAGTCTTTATGAAAAGCTGATCGAGCTCTATGTCCAGTATGGTTTTTATAAAGAGTCGCTCATCTCTATTACCAGGAAGGGGATGAACGGGCAAAAGGAAATTGCCGATATGATGAGCGCCTATCGAAGCAACCCTCCCGCTACGATCAATGGCTCGCCCGTCGTCCAATTGCTGGATTATGAGCTGCGCAATGGCAAGAACCTTCAGACCGGCGAGAGCTGGAAGATCGATCTGCCCCAGTCCAATGTATTGCAATTCATTCTTGCGGATGGATCGAAGATATCGGCCCGTCCTTCCGGTACGGAGCCCAAGATCAAATTTTATTTCAGCGTACATACCAAGCTACCCGGCGCCGCTGATTTTGACCGGCTGCATGCGGAACTGAATGGCCGCATCGAAGGGATCATCAAGGACATGAAATTGAAATAACCCACATCTTCCATATGATACGAAAATTCTGTCTGTTCTTTACAGCCTTGCTGTTATCTGTTTCCCTTTTTGCAGAAGTCCGTTTGCCCCGGCTGTTCGGGGATAACATGGTGTTGCAGCGTGACAAGCCCATTGCCGTCTGGGGCTGGGCATCGCCCGGAGAAAAGGTCGCTGTTCATTTTAATGGACAGACCAAAACCGCACGGGCGGACAAGCAGGGTCAGTGGAGCCTTCGGCTGGACCCGATGTCTGCGGGCGGACCTTATCAAATGACCGTCAATGGGAGAAAGGACGACAAGACCTTCAGCAATGTAATGGTAGGAGAGGTATGGATCTGCAGCGGTCAGTCGAATATGGAAATGCCCATCGCCGGCTGGGGCAAGATCAACAATTATCAGCAGGAGATAGCCGCCGCGAATTTTGACGCCATCCGTCAGATAAAAGTACCCAATACGGTGGCGCTTGTCCCTCAGACGGATATTCCCAGCGGAGAATGGAAGGTCTGCAGCCCGCAAACGGCCGGCGACTTTAGCGCCGTTGCCTATTTTTTTGGGCGTGAGCTTTATCAAAAGCTGCATATTCCCATCGGCCTTATCAATACCTCCTGGGGCGGTACGATGGTAGAGACCTGGACAAGCCGGGGAGCATTTGAACAGAGCGATGAATTCCGGCAGATGATAGGAACAATGACATCGGCCACCGATATAAAAAGATTGGGAGAGCAAAAGAAGGATGATCTCACCAAAAAGATCGTTGCGTTGCAGGGGTCGATGACGGGGGATGAAACGCAATATGCATCTCCCGACCTGGATGATAGCCATTGGGAAAAGATGAAGCTGCCCGGGCAATGGGAGCAGGCGGGATTGGGACTGGAGGACCTGGATGGAGTCGTCTGGTTCAGAAAGTCCATCGATATACCTGCCGCCGAAGCCGGGCAGCCCGCTGTCCTGGATGTCGGCAAAATAGACGACGCTGACGAGACATATGTCAATGGCGTGAAGGTTGGCGCCACTACGGATTATACCGCACACCGCCAGTATAAGATACCCGCCGGCGTGCTCAAAGCAGGCAGGAACATAATAGCCGTTCGGGTGCTGGACACGGGGGGTAATGGCGGTATTTACGGAGAGCCCGGGGAATTAAAATGCACCATTGGCGTCCGGGAAATTTCTCTGGCGGGGGATTGGTCATTCAGGGTCGCCAGCATCGTTATGAATACGGCCATGGGCCCCAATAGCGCGCCTACCTTGCTGTTCAATGCCATGATCAATCCTTTGATACCATATACCATCCGGGGCGCCATCTGGTACCAGGGAGAGGCCAATGCGGCAAGGGCGTATCAATATCGCAAGGCTTTCCCCCTTATGATAACCGACTGGCGTCAGCACTGGAAAGATGGGGACTTCCCTTTCTATTTCGTACAGCTTGCCAGCTGGGGCGCCAACAACGGCAATAGCCAGAAGGGCAGCAGCTGGGCGGAGCTAAGAGAGGCGCAGGCCATGACCTTGTCGCTGCCCAATACAGGAATGGCTGTGACAGCAGATATAGGCAACTCCATCAATATACATCCGAAGGACAAGCAGGATGTGGGCAAACGATTGGCCTTTATCGCGCTGAATAACCTCTATGGACAGACGATGGAATACAGCGGGCCCGTTTACCAGTCGATGACCACAGATGGCCAAAAGATAACATTGCATTTTTCTCATACGGGCAGCGGGCTGAGCACTCCCGACAAGTACGGGTATCTGCGGGGATTTGAGATCGCCGGTTCGGATCGTGTATGGCATTATGCAAAAGCCGCCATCCAGGGCAATACAGTAGTAGTCTGGTCGGATAAGGTCGCCAGCCCTGTGGCCGTACACTATGGATGGGCGGATGATGCATGGGAAGATAATCTTTTCAATAAGGACGGATTGCCTGCTCCTCCTTTCCGGACGGATCAATGGAAGGGAGTGACGGATGACGTTAAATATGAGGTTGGGAAATAAAATAGCCGGGCAGATCGCCCGGCTTTTTTGTCTTATTTTATTCCTATGCGCTGCAGGTGACGCAACCATCCTGCATGCTGCAGGTGGGTCCCGCTATATCTTCGACGTTGCTGCTGCCTTCCACCACCTTCAGACTGTGCTGGCTGACCAGCGGTTCCACCATCTTGCCGCCCTGCTTTTCCACTGTGAATTGTACGGCCTGAGAGGCTGCCTGGGTGCGGAGGTAGTACATGCCCGTCTTCAGACCGCTCTTCCAGGCATAAAAGTGCATAGAGGTGAGCTTGCTGGCGGAGGGAGTCTCTACGAACAGGTTGAGAGATTGCGACTGACAGATATAAGCCCCTCTGTCGGCCGCCATATCGATGATATTGCGCTGGCGTATTTCCCAAACCGTCTTGTAGATATCCTTGATTTCAGTGGGTATCTCTTCTATCTCCTGGATGGAACCGTTGTGGAAGATGATCTTATTCTTCATATCGTCATTCCACAGGTTCAGCTCTACAAGATCCTTTAAAAGGTGCTTGTTGACCACGACGAATTCGCCGCTGAGCACTCTTCTCACATAGATATTGGAAGTGTAGGGCTCGAAACATTCGTTGTTGCCCAGGATCTGCGAAGTGCTGGCCGTAGGCATGGGCGCCACCAGCAGGGAGTTACGCACGCCATATTTTACCACTTCATCCTTCAGACGATACCAGTCCCAGCGGAGGGTGGGTTCTACATTCCACATGTCGAACTGGAAGATGCCCTTGCTGGCGGGTGAGCCGGCGAAGGTTTCGTAAGGCCCCTGCAGCTTCGCGAGGTCTTTGGAAGCCGTCATGGCTGCAAAGTAGATGGTCTCGAATATTTCCTTATTGAGCTGTTTGGCCTTATCGCTCTCGAAGGGCAGGCGCAGCAGGATAAAGACATCCGCCAGACCTTGTACGCCGAGGCCGATGGGGCGGTGGCGGAGGTTGGAGTTGCGGGCCTCATCTACGGGATAGTAGTTGCCGTCGATGATCTTATTTAAATTCTTTGTTACCTCGTAGGTGACATCGTAAAGCTTCTGATGATCGAATGTTCCATTTGAGACGAAGCGGGGCAGCGCCAGCGAGGCGAGATTGCAGACGGCCACTTCATCGGGGGAAGTATACTCGATGATCTCTGTGCAGAGGTTGGAGCTCTTGATGGTACCCAGGTTCTGCTGGTTGCTCTTACGGTTGGCGGAGTCCTTATACAACAGGTAGGGAGTACCCGTCTCGATCTGTGCGTCCAGGATGGCGAACCAGAGGTCCTGTGCCTTGACCGTCTTGCGGGCGCGGCCTTCTTTTTCGTACCGGGTATAGAGCTTTTCAAACTCCTCTCCCCAGCATTCGGGCAGACCCGGCGCTTCGTGAGGACAGAACAGGCTCCATTCGCCGCCTGCCTCTACACGTTGCATGAACAGATCGGGTATCCACATGGCGTAGAAGAGGTCTCTCGCGCGCATCTCGTCCTTGCCATGATTCTTGCGCAGGTCGAGGAATTCGAATACATCGGCGTGCCAGGGTTCCAGATAGATGGCGAAGGCGCCTTTGCGTTTGCCGCCGCCCTGATCTACATAGCGGGCTGTGTCGTTGAACACACGGAGCATGGGAATAATACCATTGCTGGTGCCATTGGTGCCGCCGATGTAGGAACCTGTGGCGCGGATATTATGGATGGACAGGCCGATGCCTCCCGCGCTCTGGGAGATCTTAGCTGT
>DASZWE010000283.1:0-8111 GCA_035546735.1 Puia sp. | reverse complement strand
GAATCAAGAAAATCTTTCCAAAATTTGAACTAAAACTACCCGTCCTGTTAAAACTGCCAGCTCCTTTTTAACGTATATATACCTGTACAGCCGGGTGTGTGGGTACTAAACAACTTTTCTTCAGCCGGCGCCGGCAATCTTGAAAAAATACTACTAAAAGGGAAGGATTTTTTTAAAGTTTGGTACAGCTTTTGGCTTAGATAAATTGTCTTGAATTTAGAACGTTTCAAAGAGATGTCATGAAAGGGGTAAAAAACAAAATGGTAGTGTTCGCAGCCATCACCGTAGGAGGTGTCATCGGGCTGTTGAAGGGCGAAGAAGCCAGGCAGAAATGGGTCTTCCGGCTGAGGAGCAAGTATGACAATCGCCGTCTGATGGCGGAACGAAAGTCGATTGCCCGCAAGGGTGGTGTGCTGCTGGATGACATCGAGCTGGCTGCCTTTCACAACAACTGAAATTTTTAATCGAATTATAATTCAAGCTCGTCCGCCTGAAGCAGGCGGACTTTTTTGTGCCCCATCCTCACCCTTCCCCTGGCAAGCCCCGTCCACACTGCGGCATCTAATGTCTGTCCCGTCGGACATCGAACCTCCGGTCCATTTTGAAAAAAACTCGGGAAATTAGCCCTCGCTGCCGTAACTTCGCGCAATTTTATATTTTTTCCATCATGCCCAAAGACTCTTCGATCCGCAGCGTACTTATCATTGGTTCCGGTCCCATCATCATCGGCCAGGCTTGTGAATTCGATTATTCCGGTACCCAGGCCGCCCGTAGCTTGCGGGAAGAAGGGGTCCAGGTCATCCTGATCAACAGCAACCCCGCTACGATCATGACCGACCCGATGATGGCAGATAAGGTATACCTGCTGCCCCTGACAGTGGAAAGCATCGAACAGATACTGGATGAGAACAAGATAGACGCCGTCCTCCCCACCATGGGCGGTCAGACAGCCCTCAACCTGGCCAAAGAGGCCGAAGACCTGGGCGTCTGGCAGAAATACGGCGTCCGGCTCATCGGAGTAGATATAAAGGCCATCGACAAGGCCGAAGACAGGGAGAAATTCCGCCAGTGGATGATTGAGCTCGGCATACCCGTCGCTACCGCCAAGACGGCCAACTCCTATCTCGAAGGAAAAGAATTCGCCCAGGTAATAGGATTCCCGCTGGTCATCCGCCCCTCTTTTACCCTGGGTGGCACCGGCGGCGGTTTCGTACACGATAAGAACGACCTCGACGAAGCCCTGAACAGGGGCCTGCAGGCCTCCCCCATCCACGAAGTGCTGGTGGAGCAGGCTGTGCTGGGATGGAAAGAATTCGAGCTGGAGCTCCTGCGCGACGCCAATAACAACGTCGTCATTATTTGCACGGTGGAGAATTTAGATCCCATGGGCGTGCACACGGGAGACTCCATTACGGTCGCTCCCGCCATGACCCTTAGCGATACTGCATTCCAGCTGATGCGCAATACCGCTATCCGTATGATGCGCGACCTGGGCAACTTCGCCGGCGGCTGTAACGTACAGTTTGCCCTCAACCCCCGGACGGAAGAGATCATCGCCATCGAGATCAATCCTCGCGTCAGCCGGTCATCCGCCCTCGCCTCCAAGGCGACAGGCTATCCCATCGCCAAGATCGCAGCCAAGCTGGCCATCGGATTCACGCTGGACGAGCTGAAGAACCAGATCACCGGCACTACTTCCGCCTATTTCGAGCCGGTACAGGACTATGTCATCGTAAAGATCCCCCGCTGGAACTTCGACAAGTTCAAAGGCGCCAACGATACGCTGGGACTGCAGATGAAGAGCGTGGGAGAAGTGATGGCCATCGGCCGCAGCTTCACCGAAGCCATTCAGAAAGCCTGCCAGAGCCTGGAGAACAACGCCGTTGGGCTGGGTTATTATGGCAAAAGCCTCATGCACGCCGAAGCGCTGCTGGAATATATAAAGACCCCCAAGTGGGACCGTATCTTCCGTATCAAGGACGCCCTGATGGCCGGCATCTCCGTCGGCACCATCTCCAAAGCCACCAACGGCATCGACCGCTGGTTCCTCTATGAGATACAGAAGATCTGCAACATGGAAAAGGAACTGGCTAATTATAAGATAGACACGCTCCCCACAGAACTCCTGCAGCAGGCCAAACGGCTTGGCTTCAGCGATGAGCAGATCGTCCGGGTCATGAACTCCGGCACGGAAGAACAGCTGTACGAGAAAAGAAAGGCGGCGGGTATCACCCGGGTATATAAAATGGTGGACACCTGCTCGGCAGAGTTCGAGGCAAAGACCCCTTATTTCTATTCCACCTTCGAAGGAGGACATTCCAACGAGAGCAAAGTGAGCGACAAGCCCAAGATCATCGTCCTGGGCTCGGGCCCCAACCGCATCGGACAAGGCATCGAATTCGACTACTGCTGCGTACACGGCCTGCTCGCCATCAAAGAATGCGGATTCGAGGCCATTATGGTCAACTGTAACCCCGAGACGGTCTCCACCGACTTCGACATGGCAGACAAGCTCTATTTCGAACCCGTATACTGGGAACACCTCTGGGAGATCATCGAGCATGAAAAGCCCGCAGGCGTCATCGTCCAGCTGGGCGGACAGACAGCCCTGAAGCTGGCGGAAAAGCTCGATAAAAAAGGCATTAAGATCATCGGGACCTCTTTCGACAGCATGGACATCGCCGAAGACAGAGGCCGCTTCTCCGACATGCTGAAAGACCTGAATATCCCCTATCCCGACTACGGCACGGCATACAATGTGGACGAAGCTATACAGGTAGCCAACAGGGTAGGCTATCCGGTGCTGGTGCGCCCCAGCTATGTGCTGGGCGGTCAGCGGATGCGCATTGTCATCAATGACGACGAGGTGGAAAAGGCGGTAGTAAGCCTTCTCAAGCACATCCCGGGCAACAAGATCCTCATCGACCACTTCCTCGATCGCTGCCAGGAGGCCGAAGTGGACGCCATCTTCGACGGAGAAGATTTCCACGTGATGGGAGTAATGGAGCATATCGAGCCGGCAGGTATCCATAGCGGGGACAGCAATGCCGTGCTGCCAGCCTTCAACCTCAGCCCCATGGAAGTCACCACCATGGAATATTATTCGGAGAAAATAGCCCGCGCCCTCAATATCAAAGGACTCATCAATATCCAGTTCGCCATCAAGGAAGGAAAGGTATTTGTCATCGAAGCCAACCCAAGAGCCTCCCGGACCACCCCCTTCATCGCCAAGGCGTACCAGATACCTTACCTGAACATCGCCACCAAAGTGATGATCGGGAAATACAAGCTCAAGGACTTCAAATTCGAGAAAAAGCTGAAAGGCTTTGCCATCAAGGAACCCGTCTTCAGCTTTAATAAGTTCCCGGGCGTAAACAAAGAGCTGGGACCCGAAATGAAATCCACCGGCGAAGCCATCCGCTTTGTAAAAGACCTCCGGGATCCCTACTTCCGGCAGCTGTACAAGGATAGGAGCATGTACCTGAGTAAATGACCCGGTAACGGCGCCTTTATGACGATGCCGGCCGCGGTAGATGCTCCCCGCTCCGGCCGGGAAATAGTCCCCCGAAGGGAAAAAATATAGTCTAGCAAGGATTTTGCTGTACAGTACTTGCTAAAAAAGCTACCACTTATGATAAAAGCGTTTCTTCTGGCCCTTTCCCTGGGCTGCCTGACATCCGCCATGGGTCAATTGAAAACCACCACAAAATGCCCCGACCTGTATGTCGATGTCCTGAATGGCACGGTCAATGGTCAAAAGCCTAATTACGGCCGCGCCGAGATCAAAGACAAATTCCCCTGCAATGCCATCGCCATGGATGAATCCCAGGACGCCAAATGCGGCGGCGGCGTCTTCCTGAAGGAAAAGGACCTGTACTTCTATACCAAAAGACATTACATAGAGATAGGCCCCAAATTCACCGGCAAATTCAGCATCCCTATCATGGGTACAAAAAGAGGCTCGCTCTTCAAAACCCTGGGAAACCCCAAAATAAAGGACGATCTCTGGGACGCCTACGATACCCAATACGGAATACTGATCCTGCATTACGATGTAAAAGGCCCCGCCGGCAAGGTCAGGCTCATTCAAATGAGCACGGAGAGCACTGATTCGATCCAGCTCTGCGAATAGGATAAAATATTGATTTATAATATTTTAGTAGCATATCCGGTACCGGATTGGGAATTACTTGTATTCTCTAATTAATTCTCATTCTCCTCTAATTAATCCTAGTTTTCCTCTAATTAATCCTCATATTTCTCTAATTATTCTCATTTTCCTCTAATCGACTCCATACAATCGATTAACCCTTGATCAAAACCCATTTTGACAAAGCATCTGAACCGATATTCTCTATTTTTTTCTTCTTCCGGAGTTCTGAAAGGAGGTTATTGATCTTAATCTTCTTTTGCTTATCGTCCATCCAATCTGGCAGTTTCTTCCATAGAAGTTCATCAACGTCTTTCCTGATTAAATAACCATGCTGACTAATTGCCTTTTCTATTAAATCGAGATAGTACACCTTGTCGAAAGCACGGTTTTTAGAATAATCCGCCTTTTGCCCGATGGTTTGGGCAACCTTCAAAGAAATATAAAAGTTAGGTTTGCGTCCTTCAACCAATTTATGATCTTTTAGATACTTCTCCTCAAAAGAAGTTAAAGGAAGCTTCTTTTGAATCTTGTCAAGCATCATAATCGCCTGCAAGGGTAAATCAACATATTTCGCCAGAGCGCGCGCATAATCCAGGTTAAGCACTTTTCCTGTGATGGTAACTTTAACTTTATCGTTACTTAGATCATAATCAGGTAATGGGAAAAAACGCTTACGTTGAAAATTAAATATTTTCCTAATGCCTCCACCAGCTGTATCAACCATTTTCAGATTAAACATAGCATTGGCTAAGAACTTATTTCTATACTGTTCTTCCGGTGCGTCATCAATAACTACTTTTTCCACAGATCCTGGAATAAAAGTACCCTTATTAGTAAAAATGAGCTGGTCTTCCTGTTCAATGATGTTGATTCGCCCGCCTCTTGTGTAATCTTGATGAGCTATGCAATTGTTAAGTGCTTCTCTGATCGCATAGGGCTCATACTGATCTACTTCTTCGGGAAATAAACTTTCATTTTTCAGATAGCGATATTTTAAATTGCGGATCTTAGCATATACCTTGTCAACAGCCAATAAGAGAGGACACCCAAAAATGGCATAGTCCTTGTCATTCCCGGAAATATCTTTTAATATCCATCGTATTTTTGCTTCTGCAGGATTAATAAAATGTTCAGACTCCTCTTTCCCTAACAGGATGATAGCAGTACGTGTGATCTTCCCTTTTATAGTAATTTTCGCCTTATTTAGAAAGGTTTCAATAGGCCAACTATCTACTTCTTCAGCGCTGAGTGCAAATTTGCTTTTATAATTTACTCTTGCAATGGCAATGGCCTCTTCATGCAGATCTTCAATACCCGCTCCAGGTATAATAGCCGCACTCCAGTCCTCAGCAAGAGCTTGCGCTCTAATCCGTTCAATCTCTTCCAGATTCAATGGTCCCAAATCTTCATTATCACGTCCGTAATAATGACCATCAAATGCAAGTGGTAGCCCACGAGGAGCAGCTGGTATTTGAAACATTATAACTCTCCCTTCCGGGCCATTAAGTTCATATATTTCTATGAATGTAATGCGATTGGTCGTCTTATTGGCTATTTCTGACTTGAGATTATTCAGATCGTTTTTACCAGGACGAAATTGGGATCCGACAATCTTATGCGCATGGTCCTCGACACCAAAAATTAACCAGGCATGAGGTTTCCCTTTTAAGTTGGCTTCATTACTCAAAGCTGAGAAATACTTGCCTAGTTTATTGAAATCGTAATTGTTCTTTGCTTCCTTAAATTCTACGATCTCGGTTTCGCCAGGCAAGCTGCGCAAATCATCCAGAGTTTTTAGAAGTTGCTGATGCACCATTCAGAAACAGACTTGGTGGTAATATACATGCAATTTATATAAATGAGTCCATTGGATTAATTCTTCCCTCCAGTTTCGATCTCAAAAGAGGAAAGGCCAGGTGGAACCAGCTGGTATAGGTGGAAGGATAGGCAGTCAGCTCGGCCTGTATGGCCTCCAAGGACAGCCAGCGGTATTCGCTCACTTCCCCGGGATTAGGGAAAACCTCCTGGTCATAGTTCCCGATAAAGACATGGTCGTATTCAAATTCCGTAAGCCCGTTATCAAATGCCGACTTGTAGGTAAAATCAAACACCTCCTCCAGCGTCGTGCTGAATCCCAATTCCTCCGACAAACGGCGCCCCGCAGCCTCACCCGTATCCTCCCCCGGACGGGGATGACTGCAGCAGGCATTCGTCCAAAGCCCGCCACTGTGATACTTGGACAGAGCCCTCCGCTGCAACAACATCTCCCCATTCCGATTGAAGATAAAAACGCTGAAAGCCCGATGGAGAAGCGCCTTGCGATGGGCTTCCATTTTTTCCATTACACCCACCGGTGTATCAAACTCATCGACCAGGATTACTTCTTCCCGCATGCATTAGTGCCTGTCTATTTGCGCCTTTAACAATTTACGGGCAAAGTGAATGCGGCTCTTGATCGTTCCCAACGGCTCCTGTAACATATCCGCGATCTCATGGTATTTGAACCCATCGAAATATAGCAGAAAAGGATTCCGGAATATCTCGGGAAGATTGTGTATAGCCGTTTGAATATCCTTTACCCGCAGGTTGCTCTCCACCGTGCCGGACACCGCCAGCTGGGCGGAATTCAAAAGGAAATCATTGGGGGTACTGTCAAAAATGGTATTCTGCTTGGCTTTACGGCGGTAGTTATTGATAAAAATATTCCGCATGATCGTATATAGCCAGGCCTTTATATTGGTACCGACATTGTATTTATCCTTATTGGCTAACGCCCGGTATAAAGTCTCCTGGAAAAGATCCTTGGCCGCCTCGGAATCACGGGTAAGCGTGATGGCAAAGGGCTTCAAAAATTCCGCATTATTGACCAAAAGTTGGTTGAATTCTACTGCAGCCATGGTTAAAAAATTGTTTAATAAACTTATACTCAAATTTAAACACAAATGGGAACTGGGACAAAAATTCGTGTTCAATGGTTAGTTAAAAAATGTAACAGCCAAAAAATCAATTATTTATCTTTTCCCCTTTGTAGATGATGTACAGATCACCGGCGAACCTGGACTCGTAAGGCACACCTGTTTTCAGCGATATTTCATGCAAAAACCCGGCCCCTTCAGTCCCGGCAAAAAGGACTGACAGTTGAGGACAAAAACTGACAAAAACAAAAAGAAACTGCCCGAAAAAGGGAAAAACAGGTGACAGCCTGACGCAATCCGGGGACCGTCATCCATCCGGGCCATTCGCCTCGCCCGCCCCCCTTACCCAATGCTGGCGACAAACTCCAGGACCTCGGATAAGCTTCGTTTGAAATTGACACCCGGCGGGACTTTCTTGCTATGGACACGGGCCAGCTGACCGGAGATCACCAGGGGAATGTCAGGTATCCGCCTGCTCACCTCGGATATGAATCTTTCCAGGTTAAAATTGCCCGCAATACCCGTCAGGTGCGTATACAGAAAATCAGGCTGCTTATACTTGCTGACAAATTCCACATCCTTAAGGGGCATATCGCATCCCAGATAAAGGACCCTTGACCCATGGCTGCGCAGGAGATAATGCACATACAGCAATCCCAATTCATGGTATTCCCCTTCCGGCAAAAAAAGTAGTATCGTCCGCTGTACCTGCCGAATCGGCATAGCTCCCTCGATGCCTACCACCAGCTTCTGACGGATGATATTGGACACCAGGTGCTCCTGCGCAGGCTGAATATGATTGGTGATCCAGAGAATGCCAATTCTGTGAAGAAAGGGAAAGATGATCTGTGTAATAGCCCTGTCAATGCCATGCATAACGACATAATTATCCAGCACCTGCTCAAAACGCTCGATATCCAGGTCGATCATATGAGCGATAAGCTCATTCACCAGCCGCTCCTGCCTCGCTTCCGTATCCGTAAGCGAGATGATCTTGCTTCGCAGCTCCTGCTCGCTCATCTTATCGATATGGGAGATCTTAT
>DASZWE010000282.1:0-4623 GCA_035546735.1 Puia sp. | reverse complement strand
TCCATCCGATTGGTGACGGCCTGTGACTTTATCCAGTACTCCACTCCCAGGTCCACCGCTGCGCCGGGCCGGCTATTGCCAAAGAGGTCCTTCAGATTCTGAAAAGTGCTTTGATTTTTCTTCCATCGATCGTAATTGCTGGAGTATCCGTATTGGGCGCTGCCGGCCTTCATAAAATAGATGGTCTGGATGCCGGAAACCCCACGTCCTACCGTTGCGTCGTTGAGCTGGGCATAGAGGCCGGATACGCCGCGCATAGCCCTTAAAGTGACACCGGCATTTATCCGTCTGTATTCGTCGTCCCAGACGGTGCGGCTATAGGTGGCAAAAAGCTCCAACCAGCTGCTGCTGGTCATATTGCCGCTGTATACCGTACCCTCATTGATATTGAAGAACTGGTTCATATCCTTCAGGGTATCGTTGTAATTGGCGGGTCCCGTCCGGACGGCCCCGTATCCCCGCAGATTGGCTCCAAAGGCAATGGCCTGCATTTTACCCAGCGCGATCCGGGCATTCAGCAGATGTATGTTGTAATTGAATGCGGCAAAGCGTTTGATATATCCCCTGTTCCAGGTTACGCCGATTGTATCCTTGCTGGGTAGAAGGGAAAAGTCATGCAGGACCAGTGCATTCGTGGTATTCTTGAGCTGGACGGAAAACAGGGTAACATCCCAGGGATAGGGGGTGCTGAGAATGGAAGCCGGATTGTTAGCTACTCCCATGCTGCCTGCATCGGGAGTCCCTTCGACGGCGTGGTAATTCTGTGAATAGCCAATAGCCGGAAAAACCAACCCCCAAAAAAGTCCATAAACTACGGATCTCATAATCTGCGTTTAAATTGAATGTCCTTCTGAAGAACTGCTTCCTGCGGTTCCTGAAGATATACTTGCTGCTTGCTAAAAGGGTTGCCCGTGGGTCTGGCGGATTAAAAATGATATCAATTTAGGGAAAGGTTTTAGCGAATGTAATAAAAGATTGGTACGTTTTTCATCTCCGAACCAACGTTGCAATTGCCGTCCTGTCCATATCCGGCGTCCGAACTGTCTGTTCCACTGATCCTGATACTCCTGTTCCATCTCATGGCGTGCGATATGCCCTTTCAGGAAGGCATCGATGGAGCGGAAGGCTATTTTGCTGCCATGTAAGGCCATGCTCATTCCATTACCTGATAAGGGAGGGATCATTCCCGCCGCATCCCCTATGAACAGCATATGATCCCCGACCCTTTGTCTTCGTTCGAAGCTTATCTGTGAAATGGTCAGCGGCTGATCGAACAGCTTCACCGATGAAGCGAAAATAGCCGACAGAAACGGGTTCTGGTACAGGATATTTTTTTCCATTTCCGGAATGGAATTGTTATTCATTTGCAGGTTGGCGGCTGTCGTCATATAGCAAAGGCAATAACGTCCGTCTTCGATGCGGGAGATACCGCAATAGCCGTTCCTGAAATTATGCAGGCCGATGAGGTCCGAAGGGAAATCCGTTTGTATATGGTATTTTACTCCGATGTAGTTGTTCAGCTTATCGGACTTCCGGAGGGTAAAAGGCCGCCCCCATTTTATATCCAGATTGCTTCGCTTACCTGCCGTCACACACGCAACTTTTGCATGGTATATATCGGAGGCTGTATGAATATGTGCAACGGACCGCTCGAAGCCGATATCTGTGACCTTTACACCTTCCCGGACTACCACGCCGCTGTTGCGGGCAATGCCGGCCAGTTCCGCATCGATCTTGTACCGGCTGATGCCGAATCCTCCCAATGGAAGCTCATGCTCGATGTATTCGCCATTGGGGGCAGACACCAGCACTCTCCGGATCACCGGTAACCCCCAGTCGCTAAGGGGAAGGCCCAGCTCTTCCAAAAAATTCCAGCTTTCCAGACTTATATATTCCCCGCAGACCTTATGGAAAGGATACCGTTCTTTCTCAAAGAGCGTTACGGCATAGCCCGCCCTGGCCAATTGAATGGAAAGGGCCAAACCGGCCAGTCCTCCGCCTGCTATGGCAACGTCGTATGTATTGGAATTATTCAACGAGAGATCTTTTGCCGCTGTGTTAGGAGCCGCCGGAATCGGTTCGTGCGGACATCACCAGCCATCTGAATGCCCATTTCCACCTGACTTGTCCGTTATCGATACCAGCCTGTCTTAACAATTCCTTCCATTCCGGTCGGGTAAACCCCCTTTGTACGGAAAGAGGAGCATCATTCTTCACGAGATAGGATCTGGAAAACCACTTCGTCAGCAGCCGGATGGATTGCCAGGCCAGGATATGCCGGTGCAGATCATTGATAAACCAGCCTACACCCGCATTTTTTTCCATCCAGTCCAACTGGGCGGCCAGCTCTTCGTCCGTGAAGTGATGACAAAATAAGGAAGAGAAGATGATATCCGGCCTGCTCCGGTCAAAAACAACATTACGATAATCCGAATGGATCCATTCCGCAGGCCCCTCCTGCCATCTCTCCTTTGCGACTGCAATACAATGGGCATTCAGATCGATGCCTGTAACGTGCACCCGGATACTATTTTTCCGGCACCAGCGGACAAGGGCCCGCAGGTTATCTCCTCCTCCGCAGCCAATTTCACATATGCTGATCTGCCTTCGGCGTCCGATGAGGTGTTTCAATCCTCCGATACTGATGGCATGTCCACCCAGCCAGGTGTTGATAATATCCAATTCCAGCATATTCCGCCGGATGTCGTCCAGGGGAATATCGTCTCTGTCCAGCAATTCCTTTTGATAGCTTCTTTTTGAAAGATCCATAATGATGATTGCGGAGGTCAACGGTGAACAAAATACGAAGGATAAATGGATAGACTGCTAAAATTCCGTTAAGATTGTTTTACTATCGTTCGCTCTGTGCGCTCAAAATGAAGCTTTCCATCGTGAGTCCCGGACCGAAGGCTGCTCCGAACACGATATCCGGCTTATGGTAGTCCATGGCGCTCATCATTTCTTGTAATACGAAGAGTATGGTGGCGGAGGACATGTTCCCATACTCTTTTAGTATTTTGTACGATGCATCCAGTCGTCCGTTGGTGAAATGCAGACTTTTGTAGATGGAGTCCAGTATCTTTTTCCCACCCGGATGGATACACCAGTGATGGACATGCTCCCTGGAAATGCCTTTTTTTACCAGGGCGCGATCCACCAGTCCGGCAAAATCTTCCTCGATAAGGTCGGGTATGTAGCTGCTTAATCCCATTTGAAATCCTGAGGAAGATAACTCCCAGGTCATGTCCCGCCGGCCTTTCGACACTATCTCCGAATAAAAGCTGTCGATATGCAGCCCTTTTTCGGGATGATCGTCGCCTGTCACGAGAACGGCCGCGGAGCCGTCCGAGAACAACAAGCTCGACAAAATATTATTCATGGACGGGTTCCGCTGAAAATGAAGGGTACACAGCTCCGTGCAGACGATCAATACGTGCGCTCCATTTTCGCTGTGGCAGAGTGCATTGGCCAGCTTGAGGGCGTGTACGGCGGCATAGCAGCCCATAAAGTTGACGGAAGTGCGAAAGACCGTGCCCGGCAATCCCAATAATTCCACCAGCTGCAGATCCAGACCGGGTGCGCTCATGCCGGTGCAGCTCACGGTGATAAGATGAGTGATTTCTTTCGGCCGTAATTTGCCACCCAGGCATCTGCGTATGGCCTCCATCGAAAGAGGGGCTGCGTAGATGTCATAGCACTGCATACGCAGTTCGAGCGATGGGAAGGGTTCGAGATTCTCTGTGGGCGGATAGAACCTCCATTCCCGGGCCGGTCGTGTGTAATCTGCAATGACAGAGTGCCGTGTATCTATACCGCTGTGATGGTACAGGAATTGCAGTTTACGCCGCTCTGCATCGTTCAAGGCGTAGATGCGCTGCATAAAAGACAGTATTTCAAGCTGTCGGTGTGCGCAAGCAGGCACCGCTGAGCCGATAGAAATTATCTTACTCAAGATTAAAGGAGGTTTTCAGTATCATATATGGATCAATGGCCGCTAAGATTATGCCACCAGCTTGTTCATTATCAGTACCGCTATGAAACCGGCGTTGGTGCATATGGAAGCCAGCAGGTTCATTCGCATGGTATTCCTGAAATTGGCCTGCCGGGGATCTTTCCAGACCCTCACTGCCCATATAAAAAAATAAACGAGAATAGGCAGCATGCAGGTTGCCAGCACATTAAATTCCTTTATTTGGAGGGTACTATAGAACAACCAGGCCATCAGGAGCATTGCGATGGTGTATAATACCGCGGTAAAGATAAAGCTTCCCCGGATACCCAATAACATGCTGAGGGTGCGCACGCCATCCTGTCTGTCCGCCTCGTGCTGGTATACCTGTGTCAGGGGGTAAAAGCCGCCAATCAGCAGGCTGCTGATGACCATTCCTTCCAAGGGGGCGTTCCTACTCCTGCCGGCGCTGCTTCCATAATAGACCAGAAAAAATACCAGGGCGCCCTGGCAGAGGATCACGGTAAGGTAGCCGATGACGGGCAACCGCTTGAGACGTATGCCTCTATAGCTATAGGCCCTGGATGCCAGGATGTATACGGCCAGTCCGGCGGAGAAGAGTGGGCTGATCAGGAGGCCTGAAAGCAATGCGAGCAGGTCCATTCCTACCGTGA
>DASZWE010000281.1:0-4297 GCA_035546735.1 Puia sp. | reverse complement strand
GTTCTGGCTCGGCAGCTTTGGCGGGGGGCTTATGCGTCTGGACCCCGCGACCGGGCGTGACACGGGCGTGAGACTGGAGACCAGCTCCAAGATCGTCCACTCCATCACCGAATGGCAGGATCAGCACGGTATACGCTGGCTGGTGGTAGGTACAGATGCAGGCATCCTTCTCGTGGACCCTGTGACGCTGAAGAGCCGGGAATATACTTTCCACGTGGGGCATTACCCTCAGCAGGTGCAGTCTAGGAATATGGCACACCAGGTGTTTGTCGACCGGCAGAATATCATGTGGGTTTGCACGGAATACGGTGTATGTTATGTACAGCCTTCGCGACAGCATTTTGAATTATGGAATATCTCCGCGCCAGGCGGCCCCACACCCAGCGAGGGAGACTGGATCTATTCCAGATGTGTGATACCGGGAGGTTTTATCATGAGCCATTTTGTAGGACCCTGGCTTTACGTGTTCAACCGGGACGGCACGCTGGTCCGGACCATTACGCACATGCAAACCAACCTCGGCTACCTGGCGCTGGCAGATTCCTTGAAGCCTTTTTACCTATACAACCAGGGCGATAGCATCCTTTGGTTCACTACGAACCAATACCTGGTGCGCTATAATCTGCGTGAGAGGCGGGCGGTAGTGTATAAGCTTCCCGATGCCGTCCCTTACACCGGACTCCGTACCATATTGCCATTGGACGATCACACATGGTGGATACGCACCCGTAACAACGGCCCGAACGGGATCTATGTTTTCGACCCTGTCAGGCGCAGATTTACGAAGCATTATACGAATTATCCCGGATGCGGGCATTGCGTGCCTCAGCAGCTGTTTCATATGTACCTTACCAGCAGGAAAGAATTGTATGTCACCGCCCTTGGCGGAGGACTGTTCCGGTGGGACAAGGGAACGGAGCATTTCCTGCCTGTGTTCACCTTCCGGGGTAAAGATCTCGAGCGGCACAGCAATAGTTTTGAAGATGTCACGGAGGACAGCCGGGGGATATTATGGATTGCGACCTATACCGGCCTGTTTGCCTGGGACCCTCTCACTAAACGGGTGGTGCAGGATTATACAGGAGATGAGCAGATCGGTGGCATCGAGATCTCCCACGTACTGTTCGACGGCGGGCAAAACATGTGGCTGAGCACCGAACGGGGCATCTTTTATATTCTGCATGCCACGGGAGCGATCAGGAGAATGAACAGTGTGGAAGAGCTGACCAATAATTTTACGAACGGCATATTTGAATATGGCAGCGATCATTTCATCTATGCCTCCATACGGGGATACCTGGTGCGTGTCCGGCCCTCCGATGTGCTGGGCAGCGTCAGCCTGGCGGGGGAGGTTCATTTCAGCGATGCTACGGTGATGGACCTGCCCAGCCACTTCCATTACGATGCGGCGGGGGAAAAGGAAATGATCATCGCACCGGGGCAGAACCGATTTGCCGTGGATTTTTCTGTCATGAATTACGACGGCGGCAACAGGTACTATTACCGGCTGGATGGCGTCATGAACAACTGGCAGGAGAATGAGAACGGTCACTTGGCATTTTATAATCTTTCGCCGGGTAAGTATACGCTTTATGTAAGGGGAAGCAATCTTTATGGAGAGGTTTTGAGCAAAGAAGATAAGGTGACCATCATTGTACGACCGCCCTGGTGGCAAACCGTTTGGTTTCGAGGTTTGGCATTGGCGCTGGTGCTTGTCTTCTCCATTTTTCTCTTCCGCCGGAGGATAAGGATCATTCGCCGGGAAGCGGCCTTCCGGCAAAGGATCGCCGAGACGGAAATGATGGCTTTGCGGGCGCAGATGAATCCGCATTTCATCTTTAACAGCCTCAATAGCATCGAGAATTTTATCATGCGGAATGAGAAGCGGCTGGCCAGCGACTATCTCAATAAATTTGCCCGCCTCATCCGGCTGATACTGGAAAACAGCCGCGTGGATGCAGTGCCGATAGAGAAGGACATAGAGGCCCTGCAATTGTACGTAGACCTGGAACAGTTACGCTTTAATCATAAGTTCGACTACAAGGCCATTGTAAGCCATACGCTGTTGCACGATAATTACCGGGTACCGCCGATGCTGATCCAGCCTTTTGTGGAGAACGCTATTGTTCATGGTCTGGCCAACAGCGACAAACCCGGACTGCTATTGCTGGTGGCGGTGGACCTGCAGCGGGACTATATTAAATACATCGTGGAGGACAATGGCGTGGGCAATGCGCAGGCGGCGGCCTATAAGGAGAAGAACAGGCCTGGTCATCAGAGCCTGGGGTTGCTGATCACGCAGGAACGTATCAATATTTTCAACCAGCGGTATAATTCGGGCGCGACATTGCAGATCGTGGACCTGTACGACAACCAGCAGCAGCCCGCAGGTACCAGGGTAGAAATTAAAATTAAACCTGTTTAGCCATGTCAGACGTTTTAAAAGTGATCCTGGTCGATGATGAACATAGCAGCCTTCAAAACCTTCAGCAGAAGCTGGAAGAGTTCTGCCCGGAAATCATGGTCCTGGCTGCCGTTACGAAGCCACAAGAAGGATTGATGTTGATCCGGCATCATAAACCCGATGTGATATTTTTGGACATCGAAATGCCCAGGATGAATGGGTTCCGGATGCTGGAGGAATTGGGTGAGACGGACGCCGAGATCGTGTTCATTACCGCTTACAACAATTATGCGATAGAGGCCATTCGGATCAGCGCTTTCGATTACCTGGTAAAGCCGGTGTCGATAGAGGATCTACAGCATTGTGTTGGCCGGCTGATCACGGAAAAGAACCGTCGTACCGGAGAACGTCTGCAGGTGCTTCGGAACGCGCTCGATGACAAAAAGAGCCAGGAAAACAAGATCGCCGTGCCTACCCATGAGGGGTTGGAATTTATTGTGATCAGGCAGATCGTGCGGATAGAATCCCATGCGGCTTATTCGCGGATATATTTCCTGAACGGCCAGTCGTTGCTGGTGACGAAGCTGTTGAAGGATTTCGAGGAGCTATTGGCGCCGTACCGGTTTTTTCGGGTGCATAACAGTCACCTGGTGAACATGGCGTATATACGCAAATATATCCGTGGTGAAGGCGGCCAGGTGGTGATGGAGAACGGGGATGTCGTGGATGTGGCGCGTCGGAAGAAGGAAGATTTTCTGAGCCTGTTGCATTTGTAATGCGTTTCAGGTGGTGGTGCGGTAAGCGGTAAACGCTTAAAAATAAAGCCCCGGATGGATGTCCGGAGCTTGTTGGCGTATCATATAACCATTCGTACAACGCTGATTAGTGGCCGATCCTGCGGCTGACCCTATTTTCCTGCCTATTGAGATGGGCCTGGTCGCGTCGCGTGATGTGACCGTTGTGATTGGATGCCATATGCCGTTCTTCGCGACGGATGCGATGATCCTGACGATGGAGACGGGCGGCCTGTCCACGACTGATCTCGCCTTCTTTCCTTTCCTGGTGGATACGCCTGTCCTGGTTGTTCAGGCGGGCGTTGACCTCGGTGCGGCGGGGATGCGTTTGATCCCATTTACCGGCCTGGGCAAAGGAAGAGGTTGAAATGCCTAAGAAGGCTATCAGTCCGAGGGTAAAGAGTTTCGTGTTCATACACAACAGATTTTAAGTGTTGTATATAAGACTGTGGGAGTGGAGGAAGGTTTAACCGGTGGAGTGCATAGAAAATGGGGCTTCTAATACCTTTTTGGCAAGAACATCTCTGCCGATGGAATAACAATAAACTGGGGCAGGGATGAAGCTCAATACTAAAGTTTGGTATTCGATCTTTGCAAATTTGTCGATGGTTGTTATGTTGGCTTGGTTAAGATCATTCTCTTTGCAATATGTTATCAAAGATTTGAGCTTACCTGGATTTTGTAGATATTGATTACTCCATTTGACTTCCATTGCCCAATGTGGTTTTTGATCAGGTTTAACCATAACGAGATCTACTTCACCTCCTTTCCAGGCCGCAAAATGTAAAGGAATATTTCCCCAGTGAAGCCATTGCGCAACAATGGCGGTTTCGACCATTTGACCAAAATGGTCATCCGAAGGTTGAATGGGGGCAAAGAGTGCGCAACGCATGCTGGGATTTGTCAAATATATTTTGAATCTGCTGTCCCTTTGAAATCTTTTAGTATTGATGCCTACAGGGTATAGAATTTTGATGAGAAAGGCGGCCTCAAGATATTCGATATATTTACGGATAGTGTTTTTGTCTACGCCAGATCCTTGAGATAAGCCCTCCAGGTTGAACTCATTGCCAGAATTGTAGGCGATAACGTTAAAGAG
>DASZWE010000280.1:0-9707 GCA_035546735.1 Puia sp. | reverse complement strand
GATTGGACTTGAAATGGATCTCCGTGGGCTGCGCAACGGCTTCCTTAGGCTGCTGCTGGGAATAAGCGTGCCACCCGGCCTCCAGCACAGCGGTCAGATGCACTTCATAGGTTCGTCCGGCAATCTTCTTCGCGCTGTATTGCCATACTATCGGATGCAACGTACTATTCTGGGCCTGCGCCATAACCAGGGAGAAAAATGTCTGTACCTGGAACGAACCGCTTCCAGCGGTTAGGAGCAGGATCGAAAAAATAAGGGATTGCTTCATAAAGGGATTGCTTTATGGTTATAACACGATGACCCCGGAATAGTGTGGCTATGCTTATGAGGAAAACCCGCCCCACATCTACCCTCCGGCTGATGGCATGAAGTTTTACCTCTATTGCTGTAACTAATCACCGATCATGAAGATTTCCAGGTTCTTCCTTCGCATTTATGAGATCTGGCGATTCATCGTCCAATTCTTCAAGGAAGTATTTCTCCCTCCCTATGAATACAAAGAGATTGTCAATCAGTTCTTTCAGGTAGGTATCCGGTCGCTGTCGATCATCACGCTGACAGGATTTATCACCGGGGTCGTATTTACCAAGCAATCCCGCTCCTCCCTGGCGGAGTTCGGCGCCGCCTCCTGGCTTCCCTCCCTCATGGCCATCGCCCTTATCCGCGCTTTGGCTCCCCTGGTGACGGCCCTCATCATCGCCGGTAAAGTAGGTTCCAATATTGGCGCGGAACTGGGCTCCATGAAGGTCACCGAACAGATCGACGCCATGGAAGTATCCTCGACCAATCCCTTCAAATTCCTGGTTGCCAGCCGTATCCTGGCTACAACGGTCATCGTTCCCATCCTCGCTCTTTATATGGGTTTCGTAGGGCTGATGGGCGCCTTTCTCAATGTACATCACAACGAGCAGACGAGCTTTACCTCCTTTTTTCAATCCGCCTTCACAAAGATCACTTTTCTTGATATCTGGCTGCTGCTT
Source organism: Puia sp. (assembly GCA_035546735.1). Classification (GTDB taxonomy): domain Bacteria; phylum Bacteroidota; class Bacteroidia; order Chitinophagales; family Chitinophagaceae; genus Puia. The sequence goes on along the minus strand of DASZWE010000280.1, from coordinate 8,727 downwards.
TTCAAATCCGCCGTATATGGTTTTACCATCGGCGCAGCCGGATGCTACAATGGCTACAACGCAAGCCAGGGCACGGTGGGCGTGGGACGTGCGGCCAACACCGCCGTGGTCGTATCCATGTTCCTCATTTTTATCGAAGAGATGATCATTGTTCAGCTGACAAATTATTTCAAGCATGGAGGGTAACGCTGTCATATCGCTCAGGAAGCTGAAAAAATCCTTTGGCAGCCTGCAGGTGCTCAAGGGGGTCGACCTGGACGTATACCAGGGAGAGAACCTGGTGATACTGGGCCGCTCGGGCAGCGGCAAATCCGTGCTTATCAAGATCATCGCCGGCCTCCTCCGCCCCGACGAAGGCAGTGTCATTGTCCTGGGCCAGGACACCAGCAGCCTGGACATAAGAGCATGGCAGGCGCTCCGCACCCGCATTGGGTTTTCTTTTCAGAGCAGCGCTTTGTACGATGGCATGAACGTACGGGATAACCTGGAATTCCCGCTGATACGCAACAAACGCCACCTCAGCAGCCGCGAGATCGATGACGCCATAGCCAAAGTGCTGGACGATGTGGGGCTATCGCACACGCTTTATCAAATGCCCGCCGAGCTCTCGGGCGGACAGAAAAAAAGAATTGGCATCGCCCGTACCCTCATCCTTCAGCCGGATATCATGCTCTATGATGAACCCACCGCCGGATTAGATCCCGTCACCAGCGTGGAAATAAATGATCTTATCAACGAGGTGCAACAACGCTACACTACCAGCTCGGTCATCATCACCCATGACCTCACCTGCGCAAAAGAGACGGGTGACAGACTGGTCATGCTCTCGGAAGGAAAATTTATACGGCAGGGCAGCTTTGAAGAAGTATTCGATACCGATGACCCCAGGGTCAAAAATTTTTATAACTACAATTTTATAGCAGATCATGAGCGAACAGAATAATAACAAAAAGATCGCCGTGGGCGCCTTTATCACCATCGGGCTGGCCATCCTCATTGTAGGCATATTCACCATCGGCGGACAACGCAAGGCCTTTATAAAAACATTTCCGCTGCAGGCAGGCTTCGAGGATGCGCAGGGATTGCAGGCAGGCAACAATGTGTGGCTGTCCGGGATAAAGATCGGTACCGTGAAAAAAGTGGCATTCGCCGGCAGCACAGGCATAGATGTCGTCATGAACGTGGATCAAAAAGCCCGGCAGTATATACATAAAGATGCCAAAGCCCGCATCGGCACAGATGGCCTCGTCGGCAATAAGATCATTATTATCGAGGGCGGCACCCCGTCTGCCCCCATCGTGGCGAACAACGAAAGAATATCGGGCCAGCACATCGGTGGGACGGATGAAATGCTGGCGACGCTGCAGGCTAACAATGCCAACCTCCTCGTGATCACGGGCAACCTGAAGACAGTCAGTCAAAAGTTGGCCGAAGGACAGGGTACGCTTGGACAATTGATCAACGATCCCACTTTAGGCAATGATCTGCGTGCATCCATCAGCAACCTGCAGGCCGCCTCTGCAGGCAGCCAGAAGATCATCCGCAATCTCCAGGATTATACTGCCGGACTTCATAAACCCGGCAGCCTTGCCGAACAGCTCGTCACGGATACCACCGTCTTTGCCAATCTTAAAGCCACCGTCGTCCGGCTGAACGATGCAGCCAGCTCCGCATCCGCCTTTACGGAAAAAATAAAAAATGCGGGAGATGATATCGCCAAAGGGCTTAGTGATCCCAATACACCCGTGGGATTGCTTTTACACGACCAGGAGACAGCCGACAACCTGCAACGTACCATAAAAAATCTTCGGGTATCCAGCAAGGAGCTGGCCGATGATCTGGAAGCAGTACAGCACAATTGGCTGCTGCGTGGCTTTTTTAAAAAAAGAGATAAGTGAGGAATTTTTTCCACCCGTCAGTGGAACTGGAACCATATCAATGCTATCGCCGACGCCGTCATCAGCATTAGCGCCAGGGCGCCCAGCATATTCGATCCCCGTTTGTTCACCTGCTCACCCATGATCTTTGGATTGTTGCAGATATGCATCACCAATACGATCATCACCGGTGCAGTCAGCCCATATAAGATCGCCGTATACAACAAGGCCTGTATGGCGCTGATATGTAGAAAGTCAAGGCAAAGCCCTGCTACTAAAGCAAAGGTCATCGTCACATAAAAAGCCGGCGCCTCATTGAATCGCTTATCCAGTCCCTGATTCCAATTAAAGGTTTCCGCAACGATGTACGACAACGAGCCTCCCAATACCGGAATGGCTAAAAAACCCGTTCCGACTACCCCTATGGCAAACAGCGCATAGGTCAGCCGGCCGGCCAGCGGTCGCAGCGCACCCGCCGCCTGCTCCACCGTATCGATCTTACGCACGCCCGCATTGTACAAAACGACTCCTGTCGTCAGGATAATAAAGAACATGACCACATTGCTGAACAGCATACCGGAATATACATCCTTCTCCATTTTTTCCATAAATCGCCGGTCGATGACCAGCCTTTTGTGACGCCGGGCATTGGCCACATCCTCCGCCTCCATAGTAGCCTGCCAGAAAAACAAATAAGGGGAAATGGTCGTTCCAAGGATAGCCACCAGTATTTCGAAAAAATCCTTATCCATGTGTATGGAAGGCACCACCGTATGCCGTAGCACCTGCCCCCAGCGCACGTGTACTAAGAAAGGGATCAGCAGGTAGAGCAATAGCACCAGGCAAAGCCATTTCAGGATACCCGCCACCTTTTGATAAGGCCACCGGATCACCCCAAACAGGATCATTCCCGTAAACAGGAGCTCGAAAGCAAATACCGGAACGGCCGGCAGCAGCATATGCGTCACGGCCCCCATCCCCTCGATATCAGCCCCGATGTTCAATACGATGGCGGGGAAGCTGAATACCATCATCGCCACTCCCAGCCTGCGTGGATAGTGTTCCCGCAATACCCCGCTTAGACCCTTGCGGGTGACAACTCCTATCCGGGCGCACATCTCCTGTATGGACGCCATCAGCGGAAAGGTGATCAATGCCGTCCACAAGGTGCTCAGGCCAAAGCCCGCCCCTGCCTGTGAATACGTAGCAATACCCGACGGATCATCATCACTGGCCCCCGTGATCATGCCGGGACCAAGCACTTTCCAGGCCCGGGCAATACGCGCCCTGATGCCGCTGCTCTTATTCATGGCTTTTCCCCGTGGCACTTGTTTTGATTTAGTTGTACGCATTGTGAATATAAAAAACGATCGTCAGCAAATTGTGAATACATCCCTACAAAAAATTGGCGCCCGATACGACCCCGCCGGCAGCACATTTTCCGTCTGGGCCCCTACACATAAAAAAGTCGAGCTGGTGCTCGAGTCCCCGACTCCCACCATCCACCCGATGTCGCAGGATGAACATGGCTATTGGAGGATAACGGCGCCTGTGAAACCAGGGACGCTTTACCGGTACCGCCTAAACGAAGACAAGCAATACCCGGACCCTGCATCGCTCCATCAACCCCTTGGGGTCCACGGCCCTTCCGCCCTTGCCGATCCCTATGATTTTCCCTGGCAGGACCCGGACTGGACAGGTCTTCCGCTCAGCAATATGATCATATACGAACTGCATACAGGCTGCTTTTCGAATACCCATGATTTCGAAGGCGTCATCCGCCGCCTGGACTACCTGTCGGACCTGGGTATCAACACCATCGAGCTCATGCCCCTGGGACAGTTCCCGGGACAGCGCAACTGGGGCTATGATGGAGTATACCCCTTTGCCATACAGCATTCCTACGGAGGCATCCGGGGTTTTCAACGCCTGGTCGATGCCGCACATGGCAAGGGAATGGCCGTGCTGGTGGATGTGGTTTACAATCACCTCGGACCGGAAGGTAACTATCTTCCTCACTATGCACCCTATTTTAGCGAAAAATATCATACCCCCTGGGGCACGCCCCTGAACTTCGACGGTCCCTGGTCCGATGGCGTACGCAATTATTTTCTTCAGAATGCCCGTATGTGGCTGGAAGACTATCATGCTGATGGCCTCCGGCTGGATGCCGTACACGCCATCTACGACTTCAGCGCTTATCATTTTATCCAGCAGCTAAAGGATCTGGCCCTGGATATTGAAGAAAGAACAGGGGTCAAAAAGACGCTCATCGCAGAAATAGATCTCAACGACCCCCGCTATATCAGCCCGGTGGAAAAAGGAGGCTATGGCCTGGACGGACAATGGATAGATGAATTCCATCATGCCCTACATAGCCTGATGACGGGCGAACGCAATGCCTATTACGAAGATTTTGGGGATATTACCCACCTGGAAAAAGCCTTCCGGCATACCTATGTATACAACGGCAATTATTCCCGTCATCGAAAAAGATCCTTTGGCAGACACGCCGACCACAATCCCTACGGCCAGTTCGTTGTCTTTGCCCAAAACCATGACCAGATAGGCAACCGTCCTATGGGCGACAGGCTCACCCATCACCTCAACCTGGAACAGCTCAAGCTGGCGGCGGCCACCGTGCTGCTCTCCCCCTATATTCCCAAGCTGTTCATGGGAGAGGAATACGGGGAACGTAACCCATTTCAATTCTTTACCGATCACTCCGACCCGGATCTTATCCGGGGCATTCGGGAAGGCCGCCAAAAGGAGTTCCCCGACTTTGAAAAAGTAATCCATCTGCCCGACCCCCAGTCGGAGGATACTTTCCTTCGCTCCAACCTCTCCTGGGACCACCAGCAGGGACAAGGGGCCGTCCTGCTGCAATACTACCGACAGCTTATCCAATTCAGAAAAACCCGGCCGGCCATGCAGGGGATGACACGGGACAGCCTCTGCCTGCACCCCGTCAAAGAACAGACCATCTCCTTCGAAAGAAAGATCCCGGGCGACCATATCCACGTCTGGCTTCATTTCGGCAATACCCCCATCCACGTGGAAAATACACTGGGATATCCCCTACGCAAAATATTCGATTCGGCCGCCCTGGAGTGGCTCTGGCCATCGGCTATCGTAAATGATACATTTGATATACAGCCTTATTCGGCTGTTATTTTAGAAAAAATTTGATACTAATAGTATGACATCCACTTATCGGATACAATTACATAAAGACTTTAATTTTAAAAAATTAAAGGGTGTACTTGAATATTTACATGAACTGGGTATATCCACTCTGTATGCCTCTCCGATCACCCGGGCCATCAAGGGGAGTCAGCATGGGTACGATGTAACAGACCCCGGGGTCGTCAGCCCCGAAATTGGCTCCGAACAGGAGATGGAAGAGGTTTCTCATCTTTTAAAAAAATATGAGATGACCTGGGTTCAGGATATAGTACCCAATCATATGGCTTTTGAACCAGCCAATCCCTGGATCAGGGATGTCCTGGAGAAGGGACAGGATTCGGGATACTATTCCTTCTTCGATATCGAGCCTGATCCGGTGGCTCTCCTGGGCAATAAGCTGATGCTTCCCTTCCTGGGCAATACCCTGACGGAATGCATACAGCAAAAAGAGATAAAGCTGGATTTCACGGGTGGAAGGTTCATTATCCGCTATTACCAGCAGGAATACCCTATATCCGCCCTCTCGGAGGAATGGATCCGCTCCATACGGCCTGACAGCCCGGCGGAACAGGTCGTAGCCTTCTTTCTCGAACGGCCTTCTCTCCTGAAAGAGCTGCTCGACCAGCAACATTACGTTCTTACCCATTCCTCTCTGGCATTCTCTTGTATCAACTATCGGCGTTTCTTCACCATCAACAGCCTTATCTGTCTGCGTATGGAAGATGAAAAGGTATTTGAGACCTATCATCGGCAGATCCACTGCTGGTTTAAAAAGGGACTTATCCAGGGACTTCGGCTGGATCACATCGATGGGCTGGCGGCTCCACGGCAATATGTGCAATGGCTGCGACACAGCTTTGGAGAGGATTGTTATATGGTGGCGGAAAAGATACTGGCGCCGGAGGAGCCGCTGCCTCCTGACTGGCGGCTGCAGGGTACTACAGGCTATGAGTTCCTGGGCATGACCGGCCAACTGTTCACCGATGCCGAGGGGTTCCATCAGTTAAAAAATTTCTACCGGGAGAAGATCGTACCGGGCATGCCGGACTACAAGGACCTCGTTTTTGAAAAAAAATATCATTACCTGCTCACGTACATGGGTGGAGAGCTGGACAACCTCACCCATCGTGCCGCGCCTCCCGAGGCTGATAGAGCAAGGTTCAGAAATGCCCTGGCCATCTTCATGTCCTCCTTCCCGGTATACAGGCTCTATCCGGAGCCAGGATCTCTCTCTCCCCTGTCCGATGTCTCCGGACCATTGGCAGCTGTGCCGGAAGAAGACCGCGTCCTGCTGCAGAGAGCTTTGGATGATCCTGCGTTCCTGTCGCGTGTGATGCAGTTCACGGGCCCGCTGGCAGCCAAGGGTGTTGAAGACACTGTATTCTATGTCTACAATCCGCTGATCGCCCGTAATGAGGTTGGCGACTCGCCTTTTGTCGATGGTCTTACCCCTGCGGAGTTCCATCAGAAAATGATCCTTCGTCAGCAGACGACTCCAATGTCGCTGAATGCCGGCACTACGCACGATACCAAAAGAGGAGAGGACAGCCGCATCCGCCTGTGCTGGCTCAGCGCTATCCCCGATGAATGGATCGCCGCAGTGACCCGCTGGCGGGAAATGAACAAACGTATCGCCCCGCTCCCCAATGATGAATATTTTATTTACCAGTCGCTCATCGGAGGTTTCCCTCCCGATATGGTATTGACGGGACAGTTCAGACAACGTTTTCACGACATGCTCACCAAGGCGCTGCGGGAGGCCAAGACAAGCACGAATTGGGACAGTCCCGATGAAGCTTATGAAAAAAAATGCCATGATTTTGTCGACGCCCTTCTCAAGACCGAATCGCCCTTCATGGAAGATTTCTTTCCTTTCGTCTTCCAATGCATAAAACAAGGCGCCCGCTACTCACTGTCACAGCTGCTGCTCCGGCTGACAGCCCCGGGCATACCCGATATCTACCAGGGCGCCGAATGCCGGGACTTAAGCTTCGTCGATCCCGACAACCGCAGACCGGTGGACTATGCCTTACGGATACAGCTCCTGCAACAGATAAAACAAGCCGAAAAGCAGGGATACCCGGCCGTTCTGGAATTGGTATCTGAACAAGGACGAAGAGGAGCCGGCAAACTATATACTATCTATAAAACGTTGGCTTACCGCAACGCCTATCCTGCTGTGTTCACGGAAGGGGAATATATCCCCATTGCCATTCCCGGCGCCCATCTCGCCTACATCCGTCGTAAGGACCGGTATTGGGTCCTCATCGTCATCCCCCTTATCCGTATCATCGATGAGCCTGTACACTTATCCGTCGCCCTGCCGGCTGGTGCACCAACCCGCTGGACAAATATCTTCAGCGGTGACGTCTTTCACTCCTCCGGCCACGCGCTCGGCCTCGGCGGACTCCTGGATAAATTCCCGGTAGCCATGCTCACGGCCGGCACGGCTGAAGGCAAAGAAGAACTATCTTTATAGCCATGCCACTCTTATCCATCGTCCGTCATGGCCAGTCAGCCTGGAATCTCGAGAATCGTTTCACCGGAGAGGTAGACGTAGACCTTACTCCGCTCGGCCGCGAAGAAGCCCGCTCAGCCGGAAAAAAGCTGGCGCATATCCCTTTTTCACGCTGCTTCACTTCCGTACTGCGACGGGCCATCGAAACACTGGACATCATCCTGGAAGAGGCGCATCGGTCGCAACTACCGGTGACCCGCGACAAAGCCCTCAACGAACGCAACTATGGACAGCTGCAGGGACTCAATAAGGCGGAAACCGCCAAAAAGTATGGGGATGAACAGGTCGCCATCTGGCGAAGAAGCTACAGCGTACGTCCACCCGGAGGGGAAAGCCTCGAAGACACAGCCCGTCGGGTGATCCCTTACTATATCCGGGAGATCGAGCCCTGTCTTAAAAAAGGAGAAAATATTTTGATCGTCGCCCATGGCAACAGCCTGCGCGCGCTCATGATGCACCTGGAGCACATCGGCGAGGATAAGATAGCCACGGTGGATCTGCCGACAGGGGTTCCCCGCGTGTATACACTCGATGAGCAGCTGAATTTACAGACAGCCGTCTATCTGTGACCTTCCGTCAGCACGACGAATTTCTGTTCCAATGTCAGGGAATAAGTATAGATATCCTTTATAAAGGCCGATCCCCTGGCGGCATACCAGGGCATGAAGTTGTCGATCCTTTCCTGCAGTCCATTCAATGGGAACAAGGCGGAATGCAACGCATGAATGTGCCGCTGCTGGTCGGCAAACTTTCTCTTCTCCGCCCGAAGCAGCTTTTTCTCCATTTCCTTCAGCGGCCGCAAAGCCTTTGCCTGCAAGGCTTCCACATGCTGCACCAGCGTTGGGTCGATGGGACGAGCCCTTTCCTTAAGGGCACCATAGTACAGCTCGGCTGCCTCCAGCTCCTTTTCCATGCTCAGCTGCTGCTGCGAATCCCGTCTTACCAGCTCATTCAGCAACGCATCTTCCGGCCGGAAAAGGTCCTCCACAGCAAGCCCCGCATGAAGAGCCCGGTCAGCCCATAGCTTCTCCACCAGCAGGAACGAGTTCCGGAGGATCAGCATGGGATAAGGTCTTCCATAGTGATGGAACAGATCCTTCAGCTCCAGCCAATATGCCGTCTCCCCACCTCCGCCAATAAATGCGA
>DASZWE010000279.1:0-12126 GCA_035546735.1 Puia sp. | reverse complement strand
GACTCCGAGATTCGATGAGATCCGTGATGTGCCGCACGGGGCGTTGACGACCTTGCGCTATTTCTCAAAAATCCTGAGCAGGTCCAGGTCTGTTGTTGTATATACGCCGCCTCAGTATGATCGCCGGCCGGACGAACGATTCCCCGTGCTGTATCTGCGGCATGGAGGAGGCGACAATGAGACCAGCTGGACTCAGCCGGCGGGACGTGCCGATGTGATCCTTGAAAATTTACTGGCGGAAAAGAAGGCTGTGCCGATGCTCATCGTCATGCCCAACGGTCTTGTGGACGGGACCTGGGCCAGTGGCAGCACAAAGGAGGGAATGGAAAGACTGGAGCATGAGCTGACGGACGAAGTGATGCCGCTGATCGAAAAGACCTTCTGGACAAAAAATGAGCGGCTGTCGAGGGCTATTGCGGGGCTTTCGATGGGAGGCGGGCAGGCCTATGTCATGGGCTTACGGAACATCGGTCGGTTTGCCTGGATCGGAGAGTTTAGCTCCGGACTCCTCAGCGATGGGAGCTTCGATATCAACGAACGTGCGCCAGGCATTTTTAACGACAGTGTACGAATCAATAAAGCACTACGTCTTCTATGGATCGGCTGTGGGCAGAACGATCCAAGATTCCCCGGGCATGTCCAACTGGCAGACGGTCTTTCTCAAAAGGGCATTCATCACATTGTCTACAACGTACCCGGAGGACATGAGTGGTCGGTGTGGCGACAGGAGCTTGAACGATTTATGCAATCTCTTTTTAAATAAACAAGTGGAAACAGTACTATGACTTTTCAAGATAGACTAAGAACCCTGGAGAAAACGCATCATGACCTTCTGAAACGAAAGAATGAAAAGGAATTATTGGGCAACGGCATTTTTTCCCGGTATAAATACCCTGTATTGACCGCGGAGCACACACCCTTATCCTGGCGTTATGACCTTAATCCCCGGACGAACCCTTTCCTCATGACCCGGTTTGGGATCAACGGTGTGTTCAATTCGGGCGCAATAAAGTGGAAGGGAAAATACATTTTGATGGCGAGGGTAGAGGGGTATGACCGGAAGTCCTTTTTTGCCATTGCGGAAAGCGACAATGGCGTCGATAATTTCAGGTTCAGGGAGTACCCTGTGGTGATCCCTGAGGCGGCCATTCCTGATACGAACATCTATGACATACGCCTGACGCACCATGAAGACGGCTGGATATACGGGCTGTTCTGTACGGAAAGGCGTGATCCGTCGGCCGACAGTGGTGACCAGACTGCGGCCGTGGCGCAATGTGGCATCGTTCGCACCCTGGATCTGGAGGAATGGCATCGCTTGCCTGATCTGAAAACCAATTCCGCGCAGCAACGCAATGTCGTGCTTCATCCTGAGTTTGTGCATGGCCAATACATGCTGTATACAAGGCCGCAGGACAGCTTTATCGAAGCAGGCAAGGGAGGCGGCATCGGGGTAGGCTTTTGCGACTCGATGGAGCGGGCGGTGATAGACGTGGAGAAGGTCATCGACAACAAAGTGTATCATACGGTGGCCGAAAGCAAGAATGGACAGGGGCCTGCTCCTATCCGTACGGAGAGAGGCTGGCTTCATCTGGCGCATGGCGTCCGGAATACGGCGGCGGGTCTTCGGTATGTGTTGTATATGTTTATGACCGGGCTTGAAGACCCCACCAGGGTAATATATAAGCCGGGCGGGTATTTTCTGGCGCCGGAGGGGGAGGAGCGCGTGGGGGATGTATCGAATGTGGCGTTCGCCAACGGGTGGATCGTGGATGACAACGGGGATGTGCTGATCTATTATGCATCAAGCGATACCCGGATGCATGTGGCGAAAAGCACGGTCGACAAGCTGGTTGACTATTGTATCAATACTTCTGCTGACGGATTGCGGTCCGCGGCCTCGGCTCAGACTGTCATGAAGCTTATAGATAAAAACAAAACTTTCCTTGGGGAGAGAGCGGTGCTATGATCAGGGATAAAATATCGGTAAGGGAAAAAATAGGTTATGGCTTTGGGGACATGGCTTCGTCGATGTTCTGGAAGCTGTTCGGCACCTACCTGCTGTTCTTTTATACGGACGTGCTGGGGATTTCGGCGGCGGCCCTGGGCACGATGCTGCTGGTCAGCCGTATCTGGGACACTGTTTTTGACCCGGTGGTAGGCGTTATCGCGGACCGGACGAGCAGCCGATGGGGGAAATTCCGGCCTTATCTTTTATACATGGCGTTGCCTTTTGGGGCCATCGGGGTCCTGACCTTTACGGTCCCCTCTTATTCCGGCGGCGGATTGCTGGTATATGCTTATGTAACCTATTCGTTGATGATGATGGTGTATTCGCTCATAAATGTTCCTTATGCGTCGCTGCTGGGGGTGATCTCGGCTGACGCGAAGGACCGGAATGCGCTGGCATCGTACCGTATGGCTTTTGCTTTTGCGGGGAGTCTTGTAGCGTTGGCGTTGTTCCAGCCGCTGGTGAGTTTTTTTGGGCACGCGGGGATTGGGCATATGGGGGGTGGCGGGCAAGGTGCGGGACGAAGCTGGCAACTGGCCGTGGCCGTGATCAGCGTACTCTGTGTGACGTTGTTCCTGGGATGCTTTGCCTGGGTGCGGGAAAGGGTGAAACCTGGGAAGGAAAACGCTGGTACCCTGAAGGAGGATATAAGGGACCTGTGCAGGAACAGACCATGGTGGATATTATTAGCCGCGGGGATCATGGTGCTGGTATTTAATTCCATACGGGACGGCGCCGCGCTGTATTATTTTAAATATTATGTCACGGACGGAGAGGCGTTCCATGTCTTCCATACCGCGGTGACGTATTCGACCCTATACCTGGTGGTAGGACAGGCGGCCAATATCCTTGGCGTGGTGATCGCGACGCCCATTGCCAACCGGATGGGTAAGAAGCGGGCTTTTTTAACAGCAATGGTAATAGCGGGTGTGCTCAGCATATTGTTTTATGGCATCCCCCGCGAGCGTACGGGTCTGATCTTCGTCTTCCAGTTTTTTATCAGCATCTGTGCAGGGTTGGTATTTCCCCTGCTCTGGAGCATGTATGCCGACATCGCCGACTATTCGGAATGGAAGAACGGCCGACGCGCCACGGGGCTGGTGTTTTCCTCTTCCTCGATGTCACAAAAGATCGGGTGGACCATTGGCGGAGCCCTCTCGGGGTGGCTGCTGGCTGTATTCGGCTTTCGCGCCAATACGGTGCAGGTCGAAGGCGCCCAAAGAGGGATCGTGCTCATGTTGAGTCTTCTGCCCGCCGCGGGAGCCCTGTTGTCGGTGCTCATCCTATCGCTGTATCCCTTGTCGGAACAACGCATCAAAGACATAGGCCATGAACTTGAACAAAGAAGAAAGGGGAATGCCCCATCCGAAAGCTATGTGGAACGAAACCCAATTGAAGCAGACGCTCTGTGATGAGCTGAGGGGCATCCTTACTTACTGGGCGGATAAGGCGGTCGACATGGCCAACGGAGGCTTCGTAGGCAGGATCGATGGCCGGAATATAGCGCATGTCGGGGCGCCCAAGGGGGCCGTGCTCCATGCCAGGATACTGTGGACCTTCTCCGCAGGGTATGGCTTCTTTGGTGAGGAAAAGTACCGGAAGCTGGCGGACCGCGCCTTTCTATATATCCGGGATCATTTTATCGACGCCGACTATGGAGGCGTGTTCTGGACGGTAAACGCGCAGGGGCATATGCTCGACCCTAAGAAACAGATATACGCCCTGGCATTTTGCATATATGGGCTGAGCGAATATTACGCTGTGACAAAAAAGGCGGAAGCGCTGAGCCTCGCGCTGGGGTTGTATGCGATGATCGAGCAATACAGTCATGATAAAAGAGATGGAGGTTACCTGGAGGCTTTTACGCGGGACTGGGCGAAGGCAGACGATGTCCGGCTGAGCGAAAAGGATGCGAATGAGAAGAAGACAATGAATACGCATCTTCATATTATCGAGGCGTATGCGAATTTATACAAGGTCAGTCCTTCGGAGGGGCTGAGACGGAATATAGCGGAGCTGCTGGGCTTGTTTGACCGGCATTTCATTGATCGGAAAAAATTCCATTTGAGATTGTTCTTTGATGAGCAGTGGAATGAAAAAAGAAATGTAGTGTCTTATGGGCACGACATCGAGGCCGCCTGGCTGTTGCAGCAGTGCGCGGAGATCATCCAGGATCAGGAATGGATCGACCGATGCCGGCAATATGCCGTAAAGATCGCCGATGCTGCGATGGAAGGGTTGGATGAAGATGGCGGTCTGTGGTATGAGTACGACCTGGTGAATAGCGAGATGGTGGCCGAGAAGCATTGGTGGCCGCAGGCGGAGGCGGTGGCGGGTTTTTTTAACGCATGGGAAGTCACCAATGATGCGAGATATTTCGATGCCGCGATGAATGCATGGCTGTTTATAAATGATCATATCATCGACTGGGAAGGCGGGGAGTGGTTTTGGGGAGTGCGTAAGGATTACACGGTGATGGAGGACAAGGATAAGGTTGGGGTCTGGAAGTGTCCCTATCATAATGCGAGAGCCTGCATCGAGGTTCTCAGAAGAAAGAATACCATTATAAATGGGTAAATCAGCATAAGAATGGCGTGTTTATCTATTCTACTTTTATGTAATTATTTCTTAACAACAAAACTGCTGTATGAAAAGACCGAAGAACTGCTTAAACAGGCTCACTCCCGTATAATAATCAAAAACAAGGTTGAAAAACAGATGATCGGCTTCCTGACGACGAAAGGGAGGGGGCTGAGGAATTTTTTGTAACTGCTTTAAAATCGAGTTGAATAATATGAACAATCTTGTACGATCTGCCTTGTCATTTGTTTTACTAACGATGATAAGCATTGCCAGTATTCAGGCCCAGATGATCAGGGTCGCCGGTAATGTAAAGGATGAAGAAAATCACAACATATCGGATGTGTCCATTTCCGTCAAGGGTACCACCCATGGCGTGTTCACCGATGCGAAGGGTAATTTCGTCCTCGATGCAAAGAGGACGGACTCGCTGGTGCTGACCCACCTGGGATATAAGCCGGTGAGCGTATTGGCGGGGGCCAATCTTTCGATCCAGATGGAGGGGGTTGCTGGAAGTCTCAACCAGGTAGTCGTTGTCGGCTATGGAAGACAAAAACAGCTCACCGTCACCGGCGCTGTATCGGGTGCTCTCGGAAAGGATCTCGCAAAGATGCCCGTATCGAATGTATCGTCCATGCTGCTTGGCAGCGTACCGGGCATATCCGGCGTGCAGGCCAGCGGCGAGCCTGGAAGGAACAGCGCTGCGATATATATCCGTGGAGTGTCCACTTATGGAAGTCAGACGCCGCTGGTTGTCATCGATGGGGTACAGCAGCCGGAAGAGAACCCCTTTGATGAGCTAAACAATCTCAATGTAAACGATATTGCCAGCGTCTCCATTCTGAAGGATGCGTCCGCCACTGCCGTATATGGGATCCGCGGCGCCAATGGGGTAATTATCGTGACCACCAGAAGGGGTTCCACAGGCCGGCCTACGCTTAGCCTGTCCACGAATATGGGTTTTACAAAGGCAGCGTCGCTGATAAAGACGGTGAACGCGTATGAATATGCATCGATGCGCAATCAGGCCATACGGACCCAGATCAGCGACTTTGGCGACCCCGGCTATACCGCCTATTTATTTTCTGACGACGACCTGTGGAAATTTCAGCACAACCGCGACTATACGCCGGACGAAGTGGCCGCCATGCACCTGACGGATGCGCAGAAGGCTCAGCTGAACGCCAGCCCAGCGTTGTTTTATGGCAGCACGGACTGGATGCATCGCGTTTTCGGCGGGACAGGGCCACAGCAGCAATACAATCTCAGCGTATCGGGTGGCACGGACAAGGTAAAGTATTACAGCTCGCTCGGCTATTTTACCCAGGGAAGCATTTTGAATAATACCAGCTATTATGGGTCGAATACGGCGTCGTCCTTTAACCGCTACAACCTGCGTTCCAATTTCGACTTTTCCGTCACCAATGACCTCCAGGTGTCCGTGAATCTTTCTGGTGAATTTGGGAACACGTCCGGTCCGGGGGCTGCTGCTGCGGGGCCCTATGATCTTGGCGGGAGGTACAAAGCCATCATGCAGTATATTTTCGACGCGAACCCGTTCTACTCACCGGGTCTTATCGACGGCAAGCTGGTGAATGCTTATGAAGGTTCGCCGGGAACCTATGCCAATCCCCTGGGTCTGAAAATGGGCGCCAGCATCGGGAACCAGAACGCCATCTATAACCTGCTGACCAGCGGGAATGAAAAGCTATACAATACCCTGTTGAGCAGCACCATCACGGCCAGGTACGATCTGCATAAAATTACAAGGGGGCTTTCGGTACACATCAGCTCGAACTACCAGGGATCATATGTCAAGTCCGTCAGCTATTTCCCATCTATTCCCGTGTATTCAGTACGCCGGGATTCTTCCAATCCCAATGTCCTTGACTTTTTTGGCGGCGCTGTCGGGGCCAACACGTTCAATACCAATCCGGGGCATAATTCTTCGTGGTATAAAATGTATTATGAGGGCGGTTTGAATTACGACCGAAGTTTTGGTCCCCACAACATAGGCGCTCTCCTGCTTGCCACCGCACAGCAGTACAGCATGAGCACCGATGCTTACAATACGCCTTCGGGTCTGATGGGATTTGTGGGCAGGCTGAAATACAATTACCGGGAGAAATACCTGGCGGAGATGAACCTGGGCTATAATGGTACGGAACAGTTTGCCAAGGGCCACCGCTTTGGATATTTCCCCGCCTATTCCCTGGGATGGATCGTGACGAATGAAGAATTCATGGGGAAGAACGACTGGCTCACGTACTTAAAGATAAGGGGCTCCTATGGCGAGGTGGGTAATGATCAGCTGGTGGTAAATGGCATAACCCGCCGTTATCTGTACCTCCCGAGCACGTTCAATACCGGTCAGTCGGGCTACTATTGGGGCAATAGCAATGGCTCCGTAGTCAATCCCTATTACTCAGGTACTACCGAAGGGACCATCGGCAACCCGGACGTCACCTGGGAAAAGGCGAAGAAAACGAATATAGGTCTGGACGCGCGGTTCCTGCGAGAAAGGCTGTCGTTGACGGTGGATCTTTTTAAGGAGAACAGGGATAATATCCTGACGGCGATACAAACCATTCCCGCGATATTCGGCGTGCCGGTGACATCGGTGCCGCCCGCGAATGTGGGCCGTACCACGAATCACGGGTATGAAGTGTCCCTGGGATGGACGGACAAGGTCGGAAGGGTAGACTACTACATCGGGGGGAATATCAGCTATGCCAGGAATAAGATCCTGTACCAGGCGGAGAATCCGAATCCCTATGCCTGGATGAATCACACCGGTCAGGCGATAGGACAGTATTTCGGACTGATCAGCGACGGGTTCTTTAACGACGCCAAGGAGCTAAACAACCGGCCCTACAACAGTTTCACCAACAATATTGCCACGCTGGGTGATATACGTTATAAGGATATCAATGGGGATGGGATCATTGACAACAAGGACCAGGTGCCGATGGGCTTTTCAAATATCCCGCAGTATTATTTCAATCTCAAGTTTGGCGTGTCTTATAAAGGTTTTGAGGTCAATGCCGTGTTTACGGGTTCTGCCCGCGGGTCCTACTATCTGCCGGCGGGGTTGACGATCCCCTTCTACAAGAATGCGGGTAATGTCATGCAGTGGGAGTACGATGGCATGTGGACGGCGGACAAGGCGGCAAAGGGTGTGAAGATCACGTATCCCAGGTCCCAGATCGGTGCGGCGCCGACGAGCAACAATTTCCTCACCAGCGATTTTTGGCTTGTATCGAACAATTTCAAACGTCTTTCCAACCTGGAGATCGCCTATACGCTGCCGAAGATAGAGCTGTTGCGGAGGGGAGGGGTAAATTCTGTGCGACTGTATGTCAATGGGAACAACCTGCTGACCTGGGGCGCCGATCTGAAGAGCAAGGGCATCGACCCGCAAACGCAGGATCAGAGCACTCCTTATATCTATCCTATAACAAGAGTGATCAATTTTGGCGCGACTGTTCAATTCTAATTCTCTAAAGGTGAAAATATTTATTATGAAGAAATACGCTTTGTGGACATTATACATAAGTGTCGCGGTAGGGTTGGGCGCCTGTGAGAAGACTTTTCTCCAGATACCGTCGACCACCGGCACCACGACCATCGAAACGACTTTCTCCACGACTGTCAATGCCAATGCTGCCATTGCAGCGGCTTATAACAGCTGTCTCGTACAGGGCCTGCCATACAGCGGGCTGGATCACGGCACAATAGCGGCGCTGTCGGGTGAGTTCAGCTGGGGTTATAACTGGCATATGACGTATAAGATCGTTAACACCGGATTGAACGCCAATGGCCAGTCGGATGATGATTTTAATGGCAACTATTCCGATATCAGGCAGGCGTACCTGGTCTATGAAAATATCGACAACGTAAAGGATATGGATCAGGCGACGAAGAACAATGTGAAGGGGGAGATGCTGGGGCTGGTGGCCTATCGCTATATGGGTATGTTTATACGGTATGGCGGGATACCGCTGGTGTCCAAGAGTCTCAAATCTTCCGACAGCCTGTTGATACCGCGCGCGCCGTTGCAGGAAGTGGAGGATACGATCGTTAGTCTGTGCGATCGGGCGGCAGGGCTATTGCCCGACAACTGGCCGCAGCAATTCAACGGCAGGCTGACAAAAGGTGTGGCGCTGGCCATCAAGGCCAGGACGCTGATGTATGCGGCCCGTCCATTGTTCAATGCTGCTGCGCCGGCGCTTGGTCTGGGGGCGAGCAACAATCTGATCTGTTTTGGATCGGCTGATCCCAAACGCTGGCAGGACGCCATCGACGCGAACAATGCGGTCATTGCATGGGCCGGCAGCAATGGATTCAAGCTGATCAATACCGGCGGGGGCGCCGATGTCCCCAATGCCAATGCTTTTGCCGACTATGGTACCGCGACGTCGACTCCCGGGAATGTGGAAACGATCCTCGCTTTTAAGAATGACAATGCATCGGGCGGGATCACCAAGTATTTTACCATCTCGAAGTCGTATTACACGGTGGGTGACGGCTATGATATGGACAACTATGGGGTTGAGACGAACTTTTTGGAGAATTATTACAAGGCGGACGGGACGGACCAGACCTGGGCCGGGGTTGGCTCGGGGAATGCGCGGCCTGCGACGGAATATTTTCAGAAGATGAATGAAATGGAGCCGCGATTCAAGGCGGACAATATGTGGCATGCCGGAGATGCGCTGAATAATCCGGGCGACCAGGGTTGGAATGCTTCGAATTGCGACAGGGGTGTGAACCAGAGCGGATCGGCCGGTCATGGAGATTGTAATAGCGTCAAATTCCATTATCTCAGCGGCTCGCGGGCATGGTTCGAGTTCCCTCTGTTCCGTATGGCCGAGTTTTATCTGGATCTGGCCGAGGCGAACAACGAGATCGGGAATGCGGCCCAGGCCTTGACGAACCTGAATCTTGTACACAACAGGGCGGGACTGCCATCCATCACCCAGACGGATCAGACGGCACTGAGGGCTATTATCCAACGCGAGTGGGCCATCGAATACTATAATGAGAATCAACGGTACTTTCTTGTCAAACACTGGAAGCTGCCCGATGCCGGCAATGGGCTTATCGGGGGTCCGCGGCGGGAGTTCCAGTTTACGACCAACGGTCAGAATACGGCGGTGCCTGCCAATCTGCTGACCTATTATGACCAGGTGGTGTTTCAGGCATACTGGGCCCCGAAGATGTTCCTTGATCCCATACCACAGAGCGAGATCAACAAGCGGGTGCTGGTGCAAAACCCCGGATACTAACCATGTACGTTAACCAAAACGAGGATTTCTATATGAAATATATTTTTAGAGGATTTTTTATAGCTGTCCTGCTGCTATCGGGCAGGGCGATAATGGCGCAGGATTCCGCCATCACTGTCAACGGCGCCGGACCCTTGCTGACCATTCCCAGCGGTGTGTCGACGGGGGCCATCTCCACGGTGGGCGGCAGCGATCTGTTCAAGACACCGACGACCAATCTGTCCAATACCCTTATCGGACGGCTGCCCGGTCTGTATGTACGGCAGAGCACCGACGAGCCGCTGGGTATTCCGGGTATGGTGGGCGCGACCAATATGACGATCCGCGGCCTTGGGTCATATGGGTTTTTAGGGAATAACGGGTTTAATACGTTCAAGATATATGTCAATGGTTTCGAGTCGAACCTGAACTATTTTACTACTATCCCCGCAGAGGACATCGAGAGCGTATCGATATTGAAGGATGCCGCGGCCCTGGCTACTTTTGGGATGAAGGGCGATAACGGTGTGCTGTGGGTGACGACAAAACAGGGGCGGGTGGGCAGGCCAAAGGTCGAGCTGAATGTAAGGACCGGAATCCAGCGGGCGCTGAATATCGACAAGCCGCTGGGTTCCTACGACTATGCGCGGCTGTATAACGAGGCCGTCAGCAACGACAATGGGAATGTATGGACTCCTGTCTATTCGGACGCGCAATTGCAGGCATATAAGAACGGTACGGGGACAAATGTGGACTGGTATGATCAGGGGCTTAAGAAGTCGGCTCTTTTTACGAGCGATGATCTCAGCTTTTCGGGTGGCAACAGCAGCGCGAAGTATTATCTGAACCTCAATTATTTGAATCAGCAGGGGTTGTTCAATATCCGGAATACGGATGCCACCTCCAATGAAAAGCTGCAGCGTTATAATCTCAGCAGCAATCTGAATCTGAACTTTTTCAAGATCTTTTCGGCGGATGTGAACCTGCGTGGGATGGTCGAGAACCAGAAGGCGCCCAATTACAGTACGACCGCCTTGTGGAATAATATGGCCGCCTATCCTTCGAATATATACCCGGTGATGCAGGACAGCGGGAAATGGTCGGGGACGGCGCTGTATCCTAATAACCCGATTGCGTCGCAGAATGCGCTGGGCTGGGTGTCGAGTCAGTACCGGATACTACAAGGCAATTTCAGCTTAAAAGAAAAGCTGGATTTTGTTGTGCCCGGCCTATATGCGGCGGAAGCGTATTCTTTCTATAGCTATGCGTCGACGACCTATAGCAAGACAGCCAACTATGTCCGCTACTTTAATAACGGCGTTACTACCACGGACCAGCAGACGACATTAAAGGCACAGCCCCAGTTCCCTGCCGGACAGGAGGATTTGAAACAGGCCCGCCTGTCCCTGGGGTATGATCATTCCTTTAAGGACAGCCGTATCAGCACCGTGGTCGATTATTATGGTTCGAACTACCTGGGAGATGGGTTCCTGTATTATGCTACCAATTATCAGAACCTCAGCGGCCGGGTTAGCTACGACTATAAGGGAAAATATGTGGGGGAAGCTGGTTTCTCCTATTTTGGGTCCGACGCATATGCACCGGGGCACCGCTGGGGTTTCTATCCCGCCTTGTCCGCGGCATGGATACTTTCAAAAGAAAAATTTCTGTCGGGCAGCGAGGTGGTTAACCTGCTAAAGCTGCGATTGTCCGCGGGGCGGTCGGGTGGCATGAACGACAATGTCACGCAGAGTGGCCGCTATCTTTTCCAGCAATACTATCAGGGTTCCTCTTTGAGCGGTGGAACGTTCTACATGAACAACCCGCCGACGGCGGCGCCTATTCTGGCGCCATTGTACACCGCTAATCCGGGCATCTTCGCTGAGAAGAGTATGAAGTACAATGCGGGGGTGGACCTTGGCTTGTTGGGCAAATTGAATGTTTCGCTGGATGCTTTTCTGGATAACAGGAGCGGGATCCTGACACAGGACCATTCGATACCCGACTACTACGGGTATAATCTGGTGTATAATAATGTCGGGAAGGTGACGAGCAAAGGGTTTGAATTTACGGGTCTGTTCTCCGACAGGGTGGGAAAGTTTTCTTATTCCCTGAATGCGATGATCTCTTTTAGCCAGAACAAGATCAGCTATATGGCGGAGACGCCACCTCCCTATGCCTACAGCGCCCAGACGGGAAGGGCCATTGGCGTGCCGATCGGACTTGTGGCGACGGGTTATTATCAGCTGAACGACTTTAATGCGGACG